>JBBRUB010000532.1:0-3731 GCA_038248175.1 Cytophagales bacterium
TTCATAAGGAAGGCCAATTAATGTCGTTTTGTACTGGCTGTACATGCTTACACGTTTGCCAGTACGAACTAATCAGGTTGATTCGATGACTCGTTTCTTTCCCGTGGGTGGAGGCTGTAAAAATCACTGCTTAAATTAAGTCGGCAAGGCAAATTCTATTAAACGGCATTTTTAGCTAATTAACAGCGAGTTAAGAGGTTTTTGGAGGCCTGCTGACGTACTGTCCAATTTTGCGTAGTGGTTTGAGCCACATCGTGAAAAAGTACGGTGCCAACCCGTTCAGTTTCCACGCAGCCCGGTCGTCGCGGTTGGCCTGTAGCCGATTGACCAGACTACTGTTGCTGACTCCGCCTGCCCGCATGACAATCGTAACTTCGTTCATGTACGCCAGTTTAGCTTTGTTTTTATGAATAAATCGTAACAGCAGTTCGTAATCCGCAGCACTTTTCATATCAGTCCGAAAGACACCATACTGCTCGTATAAGGTGCGCCGGGCAAAAACTGACGGATGCCCCGGCATCCACCCCCACCTGAAGGCGTTTGTGCGGTACGGTCCGGCATGCCAGTACCGTTTTAGACGCTTCGTGTCGTTTCGGTCAACATAAATCAGATCTCCATAGACAACATCGCTGCTGGTTCGTTTAAGTGTGTGAACCATAGTTGAGATGACCCGCTCGTGCCGGTAAAAATCATCGGCGTTCAGCAGGCCAATTACCTCACCGGTAGCCAGGCCAATACCTTTGTTCATGGCATCGTACAGGCCATTATCCGGCTCGCTAACAAAGCAGGCAATTTTTGTGCCGTATGAACGAATAATATCAACCGTCTCGTCTGTCGATTGCCCGTCGATGATTATGTACTCGATATCGGCATACGTCTGGCTCAGTACCGAGTCGATACAGTCGCGAATGTGGTCCGCTCCGTTATAGACAACCGTTATAATAGATACTTTCACGCGCTGATGATTCGTTGCCGGACAAAAACCGCCGGATTTCCCTGGTAAATGCCATATTTATCTATCGAGCGGGTAGCTACCGACCCAACCGCCAGCACCGCGTGCGAACCGCACGTAACACCCGCGCAGACAATGGCTTTTGCCCCGATCCAGACGCCGTCTTCGAGCGTAATGGGCCGCGTGGTCAGGTCAAAGGTACTGCGCCGATAGTCATGATTTCCGGTTAGCAGCATGGACCCCTGCGATAAACAGACATTGTTGCCAAGGGTCACCTCGCTCAGGTTGTCTATCCAGACCTGCTCACCTATCCAGACTTGGTCACCAACCGTTAGTAACCACGGATATTTGATATTGACGCCGGGCTTCACCACACAGCCGGTACCGATACGGGCACCAAACCACCTCAATAAAGCCACTTTAACGGCAGCAGGAATTGGTAGGTAAGACTTGATAAACAACGCGTTGATAATGAACCATACCACTACTTTCCAGCGCGGACCAGGCCGGTACCAGTCGATGGTATACCGCGACAGGTCGGTTTGGCCGGTTGCCGGGTTTAGTGGCGTTGTGGGCTGATTGGCGTTCATGAGTCAGGACTGTGGGGTAGGTTCAGGGCGGGTGGGGCGCAGGTCTTTGCCGTACTCGGTTTTAAAGTATGTTATGATGGCGTCGCGGTCCTGACCAACCCGAACCCGGACTTCCAGCAGTTTGGCATCCACCAGAAAGCGGTACCAGAGGGCCTGTAAACAGCACCAGACAAAGCCGGGTTTTCCGTCTAAAAAACCAAGTCGCAGAAAATACCGGTATAAGAAATACAGAATGGGGCGGGTAAACAGCGGCATGGTGGCATACTGCTCCTTCAGATACCTGACCCGTTGCTCCTGCGTACCAAACAGCCGGGGCTGCACCTTCTCATTCTGATCGAACTGATACCGATAATTGAGCAGGTTAATCATTTCCAGAATGGTGTAATGATTGTGTTTCTGCGTCCACCAGGTCAGGTTGTTCAGGTTATGATCTACCAGATCGTGTTCAAACTGAACGGTTTCGCCTTTGGTCAGCTTGATGTGTTCATCGTGCCAGACCTGCTCGCAAAAGCCGTCGCCCCGTCGCCAGAGTCTAAGCAGCCAGATTGGGTAAAAGCCGCCATGTCTGATCCAGCGATTCAGGAAAAAGACCCTCCGCTTCACATAAACGCCCCCCGTCTGAGCAGGCAAACCCGTCAATCGCTGATTGATTTCGGCAGCCAGTTCGGGCAGAACGTACTCGTCGGCGTCCATACGCATAACCCAGTCGGTTGTAAACGGGTTATTGATAATACCGTAATTAAACTGAGTAGCGTAGTTGACCCAGGTATTCTGTACCACTACCGCTCCCATAGACCGGGCAATTTCGACCGTGCGATCAGTAGAAAACGAATCGACGATGAATACCTTATCCGTGAACGTCAACAGACTCTGCAAACACCTGCTAATGTGTTTTTCTTCGTTGAAGGTCAGGATAATGACGGATACGTCGGTCATACAGATGGACTAAGAATCCTTGCAGATTATAGGTTCAGTGAACTTTAGTGCTGAATAAACGACCTATCATCGCTCCTGATATACAGGTCAATCAGCCTGCAAAAATATAACTTTTTTTAGGAAGGGGAAAGTCATTCGATAGGCTTCCGGTGTAAAATACGGCAGACAAATATACTACCCGCTCAGTTCCGTTGAGTAGCCCTACCGACTTTCAGAAATGCTGTTAACATCTCACCCGCCACGGACTCTGGACTGTAAGCAGTTATCTTTTCTGCCGAGGCTGCTCCCATTCGCGCCCGCTTGACTGAAGAATAATTAATGAGTTTGGCGATATTATCAATCAGCTGTTCAGGCTGGTACGGGTCAAATACAAAGCCGTTGACGCCCGAATCGACCAGATCGGGGGCGCAGCCGCAACGGTCCGATACCAGCACGGGTAATCCGCAAACCATCGCTTCGTTCACCACCAACCCCCACGGCTCCGAATAACTGGGCAGCACCAGTGCATCGCTCAGGGCCAGGTAAGAAGGAACGTCCTGCCATGATTTGCCGCTAATGATGCGCACATAGGGCATGTCCTGACTCATGGCAGTAATCCGATCCGTGTCTTCACCGTCGCCCACCAGCAGCAAGCTCCAGTCTGCGGCTTCGGGCAACTGCTCTTTAACCGATCTAAACGCCTTAATAAGTGTTGTGATATTTTTGAGCCGGTCAATGAGTCTGCCCACGTAAATAAGATTGTGGGCAGGTAGTTGCAGGTCAGTCAGCGCAGTTTCCCGGTTTGGGCGTGCCATCTCCCACAGCCGGTGGATAGTGTCATTGTCAACGGCATTGCGCCGGAGCAGAATCTGGCTTTCATGGACACCAAGCCGAATCATGTAGTTGGCCGAGAGGGTACCGTAGCAGAAAAAACCATCGGCCAGGCTAATGATCCGGCGTTTGAGCGTTTCGCGCCAGCCCTGCCGTTGATGGTCACCCTCGGTCGAGTCGATGGCCATGATGAGCCGGATACCCCGCAACCGACACCAGGCTGCCAGCAGGATAACTGCCGGATCAAAATAACCGGGCGTTACAACCACAGCGGGCCGAAACCTACGTATCAGCTTAAATAATGCCACAATGCGATCTTTCAGCCCAAAATCTTCCACGAAGCCTTTGTGTAGTACTTCGTGCGGATACTGGTGCAGCTCGGCGTCGGGCAGACCCAGTTTAGCCCGTGAGCGTTCGGTCTCGGCCAGATGCGCTACCAGCAA
>JBBRUB010000533.1:0-3730 GCA_038248175.1 Cytophagales bacterium
CGGCAAGGCTCACAGAGGAAACGCCCCCGGCAAGTCTGACCTGCCGGGGGCGTTTGTTTAGTGCCTGTTTATTACCGTACCCGATCATAATAGTACATAAGCGTGTCGGCTGGCCCGCCAATTTTATCGACGTAGCCCGTAGCCCGCAACCGCTGACTACGGTCGAGTATCCAGTACTTGCGCAGTAAAGGCTGGTCCTTATAAATGGCCACGAAACTTAGGTTTGGACAGTCCGGGTTGAAGGTTTTCCAATCATTTTTGCCGGTCTCTTTACCATCGACAAAAAGCGTTTCCTGATCGAACTGGTTACGGGACTGATCGAATGCAGACGCAATTTTCAGGGTTTGCTCAACGGGAAAACTGGTCTGTGTATTAGTCGGTGAATCTACTCTTACTAACCGCCACGTACCCCAGGCTTCCTGATAGAAGAGAAAATTGCAGTTCTTGCAGCCTGAATCTGCCACGAATAGCAGTGCTGACATCAGAACTAATATCCCTGTTTTGCGCATTTGTTTCATTTCTATTCAGTTGAGACGGTTCGTGTTGAAAGGTTAGTACTTCTCGTTTATTGAATACCTCCCATCCACTTCCTGAGCGGTTTGGCGAAGACGAGCATGATGCCGCCCGCCACCAGCGCGAATATGGCTACGCTCTGAAACAGCGATGGCATTTGCTGAATGTTCTCCTCCTCGAAACCGCCCGCAAACAAGCCTGCCACGAGATTGCCCAGCGATGCACCCACGAACCAGATGCCCATGAGCTGACTGGTGTACCGTTTGGGAGCCAGCTTGGAAAACGCGCTCAGCCCTACAGGACTGATGAACAGCTCGCCCAGCGTGAAAAACAAAAACGTCGATGACAGGTACAATGGCGACGTCTGCACGCCGGTCAGGGCTACGTTCGACGCAAAAATCATGATGACATAAGCCAGCCCCAATAAGAGCAGACTTGTGGCCATTTTGGCGGGTACCGAGTAGTTGATGTTACGCTTGTCCAGAAATATCCAGAGTCCGGCCAGCACGGGCGAGAACAACAGGATGAACGCGGGATTCAGGTTCTGAAACCAGCTCGACGGCATCTGCCAGCCCAAGATGTTCAGGTCGGTGTAGCGGTCGGCAAAGATTTGGAGCGACGATCCCTGCTGCTCGTTACCGGCCCAATAAACGGCAGCGGCCAGAAAAAACACGAACAACACCACCACCCGCTTTTTCTCGACGGTAGCCAGCCCGCCCCCAATCAGGATATAAGCAAAATAGCCGAGGGCAACCAGCGAGATAATCGTTCCCATACCTTTGGCCAGCCCCTGCGCGGTAGTCAGGTCCAGCACATTGGTCAGTTGCAGAATAGCCAGCAAACCAGCCAATGCGGCCAGAAAAATCAGGATGGGGCGGTTGCTGCCCGCTTCCTGCGGGGTGTCGGTGGCCTGTTGGGGCACGAACTTACCCCGTTCGCCGAGGTAGCGTTGCGCAAACAGCCGGTACGTAACCAGGCCAAGGGCCATGGCTACGGCAGCCGCGCCGAAACCGTAGTGCCAGCCCACTTTCTGCCCCAGATAACCCACAATGAAAATGCCGAGCAGCGAACCGATGTTGATGCCCATGTAAAAGATGGAAAAAGCCGCGTCTTTGCGGGCACCACCTTCAGGATACAGTTCGCCCACAATACTGCTGATGTTTGGTTTGAGCAGCCCCGTACCCAGCACAATGACCAGCAAACCCCCGTAGAACACGACTTCACCCGCCGGAAAAGCCAGGATTAGGTGGCCCGCCATAATCAGAATGCCGCCGTACCAGATGGAATCGCGCTGACCCAGCAGGTTATCGGCAATCCAGCCGCCGGGCAGCGAGAGCAGATAGACCGACGCTGTGTACAATCCGTAGATGGCAGCGGCTTCGGGTTCGCTCATGCCCATGCCGCCCCGGACGTTGTCGAGCAGAAACAGCAGCAGAATGGCCCGCATCCCGTAGTAGCTGAACCGCTCCCACATTTCGGTAAAAAAAAGAACGAACAGGCCCGGTGGGTGGCCGAAAATCAGGGTCTCCCCCGTGGGTTTGTTGATTGTTGACTGCATGTAAAGTAGATAAGGTGGCTGTTTAGCCAGAAGAAATAAGGTTAAAGATAGGTTTTGAAACGGTATTTTACCGCAAAGTTTGTGAGGGCGAACATTCTCCTTGCGACCTTTGTGCCAAATCTTGTGCCGGGGTGGCGTACCACCTTTGCGGTCAAAAAATATGCTGTTACCCTTCGATTTCCAGAAAGACCCGTACCTGATCCTTGACTTTTCGGCCAACAACCCCGATCTGTCTCCCGAACGCCGGCCCGATCTCGACCTGACCAATACGGCCCACTTCACAGAGTACGTTTTCGGTAAACTACTACGCCAGGCCGGGGTAGCCGTTGGCGTGGGCGGCTATAATGAACACCGGGCCATTTACCACCGCAGTGCGCATTTTGGCGATGCCGAACCGCCATGCGACGGACCGCCGTGCGACGGGCCGCGCCAAATTCACCTCGGCATTGATTTCTGGGCGGCAGCCGGTACGCCGGTATTTACCCCGCTCGATGGCGTCGTGCACAGTTTTCAGGACAATAACCGCTTCGGCGACTATGGCCCAACGATTATTCTGAAACACGAAACCGAAACCGGCCCGCTATACTCGCTTTACGGCCACCTCAGCAGAACGTCTTTGGATGGTTTAGTGGAAGGAATGCCGGTGAAAGCCGGTGAGCAACTCGCCGAAATTGGCCCCTACCCCGAAAACGGCGACTGGCCCCCGCATCTGCACTTCCAGCTGATGACCGACAT
Organism: Cytophagales bacterium; assembly: GCA_038248175.1. GTDB lineage: Bacteria > Bacteroidota > Bacteroidia > Cytophagales > Spirosomataceae > Spirosoma. The sequence continues at coordinate 2,807 of JBBRUB010000533.1, forward strand.
GCTCGGCCTGCGGGGCGACTTCCCCGGCGTCTGCTCACTGGCCGATCGCGCCCGGTTTCTTAAAATATGCCCCGACCCAAACATATTACTCCAGATTACCGGTTTATAACAATGAGTCCTACTGCCTTACTTTGTCAACAAAAATGACCTTATTCGTCCATACCCAACTCAGCGACGACGACCGCGCTTATCTGCTACGTCAGTTGTCCGGCGACATCACCGCTGTTTTCCGAACTGGCCTTAACACCGCTCAGCAGCAGGTCGCTTTCCGGAATGCCGATATGGTACTGGGTAATCCGCCCCCAGCCTGGTGGGAGCAGTCACCTGCTGAACTCAAATTCTGGCAGTTGGATTCGGCAGGGTTCGATGGGTACCAGCACCTGCAACTGTCGGCAGAGGTGGCCAACATGGGCGATTTCTTTGCCTGGCCCTGCGCCGAGACCATCGTGGCGGGCATTCTGGCCCATTATCGACATATTGACGAACTGGTGTTGCTCCAGCAACAAAAACAGTGGAACCGCGACGCCGTTCGGTACAGCCTGAACTCACTGCGCCACAAACGGGTGGTCATTCTCGGCGCGGGGGCCATTGCGCAGGCTGCGCGGCAGATGCTGACGGGGTTTGGCTGCTCGGTTCAACTCATGGCCCGCACCAGCCCCAACGCCGAACTACACACCACCAATGAACTACGGGCCGCATTATCCAATACAGATTTAGTAGTGAGTACGCTGCCCGGTACGGCCAACAACTTTTTTTCGGCAGACCTGATCAACGCTATGAAGCCCGGCAGCGTCTTTGCCAACGTAGGGCGCGGCAACACCGTCGATGAACTGAAGTATCTCCGCGATACCGGCTACCCGTACCTGCTGAATCGGCTCAACCGCCTCGAGGTGCTGCTGAACTCGTGGGGCGGTCGCAGCGAGC
>JBBRUB010000534.1:0-3728 GCA_038248175.1 Cytophagales bacterium
GGCAGCAGGCCGCGAGGCCAAGCAGACAGCCCAACCTTCCATGTGTGTAAAGGCTCCTACGTCGCCATCACCACATGGGGTCGTTGGGTGCTGATCCAAGCCGTTACTCGCGGGGCGGGTAACGGCGGCAGTTGGTACGTCTCGCGGGGCATGGCTGTCTTATACAACCTCAGACCTCCGTAGGGGTGACATCTTAGATTGAAGATATCACCCCTACGGAGTTCTGAAAAGGCGACATCTGGGCTATTTTCTACAAAGATTGCATCCCTCCGGGATTTTATAAGAAAGCCCGATACCCTGACGTGAGTGTACTGTGCATACTGCCTCGATTAACGGATAGATGGTTATCGTCTATTACGAACAATCGGTAACGGACGGGGTTCTACGAGGAGGAACAACCTACAAAAACCCAAACAATCACCGTTATGAAAACCGAAGAAAAAGACCAGATCGACATGGATGAAAGCAACCGGGAAGATATCATCCGCGCTAAACAGGCCATCTCGCCCGATGGACTCGAAGATCAGTCGGCAGAAGGCGATAGTGGCGTCGGTGCCGAAATCGATCCCAAACCCCTGCCCGATAACGTCCTCGAAAATACGTATATGGACGGCGACGAACCCGCCGAAAACCTGCGCATGATGAACCCCAACCGCAACACCGACAAGCCCGATATTGACAAACCGGCGTATAGTTAATGATAGAAGGAATGAATTTTGAATGATAGAATAGTTGCTGACGCGCTGGTATGCCTGCGCAAGCCTATTCACTCATTCTATCATCCAAATTTCTATCATTGACATCAGACCCGCACGTATATAGCCCGCCGGTCGAGCCACCATCCCGCGCTCCAGCACAGAAGCATGAAGGTGAGGGCGAAAAGAAGCGAACCGAACGCGCCGGGCAATATGGGCTGAAACACGTGAATACCAATCCAGTCGAACGCGCTTTGGCCATTACCCACCGGAATTATGGAGAGCGTAATGGCCAGCAGTTCGGACAGCAGATAGATAAACAGCGGGTTTTTGCCGGGAATGACGAAAAAGCGGGGCCAATTGGCGCGTGTCCAGTTTCGGATTTCGATGGCGTAGATCAGGCTGGCCAGAATAGTTAGGTCCAGACCCGTTGTGAGCAACACGAATGAACTCGACCATAACTTCTTGTTAATCGGAAAGACCATGTTCCAGGCCAGTGCGGCCAGAATCAGCACGGCTCCCATCAAGAGCAGTTTGGCCACGCTTTCGTAGTTTTTACCCGCCCGCTGCACGTACTGACCGGCGTAGTAACCAATCACTACGTTGACAATGGCGGGCAGCGTACTAAGCAAGCCTTCGGGATCGAACGGGATGCCGTTGCCCATGTACAGGTGCGCCGAACCGAACAGAAATAGATCGAGTTTCCGTACTGCGTTGCCCGGTAAACTCAGCAGATCGGCAGTATCGCCCCAGCCGAGCAGGATGAGCCAGTAACCGACAAGAAACAAAACGCTGAGCCAGACAACGGTTCGCGTCGAAAAGAAATACACCAGCAGCGACGCCAGGCCGTAGCAAACGCCAATCCGTTGCAACACGCCCCAGATACGCGTTTCGCCAATGGGAAAGCCCGTTATCGCGCCCGATTCGCCCAGCCGGAAAAACGGAAACCAGTACATCAGATACCCCAGCAAAAAGATCAGGGCCGTGCGTTTGGCAATCTTCGCCAGCACCGCTCCCGTTCCCATCGCGCTGTACTTCCGCATGGCGAAACTCATGGCGTTACCCACCGCAAACAGAAACGACGGAAACACCAGATCGGTGGGCGTAAAGCCGTGCCACTTCGCGTGCAGCAACGGTGCGAACGGCGTAGCTCCGCTGCCTGGCGTATTAACTACAATCATGAAACAGATAGTCATCCCCCGAAACACATCGAGCGATAGAAAACGGGTGCCGGTATCGGCCAGCATAGGGCGGGGAGAGGTGGTGGTCATGTTAGTAGGTGAGCGTTACCGTATCGCCATTGCGTCCGGCGGGGGTGAATACGTTGAGTTTGATGGTGCCGATGGCGTCTATGGGGCTGGTATAGACCGGGCTGGTGGCGGTGGGTTCGGTGCCGTTGGTGGTATAGCGGATGGTCATGCCGGGAAACTGCGTGTTGGCCATCAGCTTGCCACCCACAACTTTGACTCCCGCCGTGGGTACGCGGTACGCAAACCCACCAGCGTAGGTATCCAGACGCGGTAGTTCGCGCTGACTCACAACGTTGATAAATTCTGACCAGGCCTGGCCATACAACTGCTCACTTTTGACGTCGTTGGGTTCGGTAGCCCAGGCAGGGTCTTTGGCCCAGGCACGTTCGGCAACGGCCAGAAATTTCGGAAACAGCTTGTACTCCAGTTGATCGGTACTCAGGATCTTTTCGGACCAGAGCGGGGCTTCCATGCCCACGATGTTGGCCCGGCCTTTGGCCGTTAGGGCTTCGCGGCCTTTGATCATCGCCGGGTCGATGCGCTTGCCGCGGTCCGCCGATGCGGTGCGGTCGTCTTTCAGGTTGCGCAGGTAGTTGTAGGGGATAAAATAAAAAGGCTTGTCAATGTCCACGTAGCCGCCCCAGTACTGCCCCGGCTCGTCGGACGAGACGTTGTAGGCCATGTCTAAGTACAGGTGCGTAACGGGCGTTAGAATTACTTTGTAGCCCGCGTTGGCTAAGCGATAGGCCAGGTCTTCGGCACCGGAGCCGGGGATGTTGAGCCACACGTTCAGGTGGAAATTCTCGCCCGCGAAGGCCGGGTTCGGTACCCAGCGCGAGCGTCCGTTCTGCATCACTTTCTTCATCCCGGCCTCCTCCCAGCCCGACACGTACAGGCCCCGGCTCTTCACGATCTGGTTCAGTCTGCCGAAATAATACTGCCACAGATCATCTGCCGATTTGACGGCGGGATTCTGCGCAATGAGCCGCTGCACCGACGGCGATTTCTGCCAGACGCCCACCGGAACCTCGTCGCCCCCAAAATGAATGGTTTGCAGTGGGGCGTTGGCTTCTTTGTACATCGCCCGCAAATCATCCACTACCCGCTCCATGAAATTATAGACCGACGGCAGCGATACGTCGATTACGTTGTCGTTGAAATTCTGCACCGACTCGTATTTCGATTTATCGGCCAAATCGCGGAGCAGATAGCGTTCGGCTTCGGGTTTGTTGCCCGCTTTCGTAAGCCGTTCGTAGCGGGCGTCCATAGCGCGCAGTGCCGCCCGCGCGTGGCCCGGCGATTCGATTTCGGGGATGACCGTAATGTGCCGGTCGCTGGCGTAGCGCAGGATTTCGACAAAATCAGCCTTGCTGTAAAATCCCGTACCGGACGTATTGCTGGCGTTGGGGCCGGAACCGTAGGATGGGAGAATGCTCTGCTTCTGATCGGGCGAGTACGCGCGGGTGCCGCCCACGGTAGTCAGTTCGGGTAGCGACGGCATCTCGACCCGCCAGCCTTCGTCATCGCTGAAGTGCAGGTGCAGCGTGTTCATTTTATACAGACCCATCACGTCCAGCACTTTCAGCACTTCGGCTTTTGGCTGGAAATTCCGGGCTACGTCGAGCATCAGGGCGCGGTACGGAAACCGGGGTGCATCCTGCACCACCATACCGGGCAAACTGACCGAACCCGCCTTTGCCGACGCCCCCGCTGGCAGCAGCGTTTGTAGCGACTGAACGGCGTAAAACATACCCGCCCGCGTAGTAGCCGACAGCATCACGCC
>JBBRUB010000535.1:0-3728 GCA_038248175.1 Cytophagales bacterium
CATTTGTTGCAGGTAATCCTGCATGGTATCTTCGGTGTTGGCCACGATCAGGGCGGTGCCATGCTGGGTAATCCAGCTCTGCGAAAAACCCGTCAGCAGACTGCCAAACAGCGACGCGGGCAACTCCGGTACGTTGAGACGCAGGATTTTGTGGCCCAGAAACGTTCGTATCGGCAACAGACCTCTGGCTCCGGCAGTGTAGGCAATGCGCTGGTAGGTATCTACGAGCCTGCGACCATCCCGACCCGGTATAATGACTACCTGCCGCTGCGCCCCCGTTGGCGATTCTAAGCGGCAAAGCAGTACGTCGCGGTCAATAGCTTCATAAAAAGGGCCGGCCAGTGCTTTTATTTGCCCGAAACGATCGCGCAGGAAGTCAGTCGAGGCCGATTCGAGCAGGTTCGCCATTGACTCGCCAAAACGGGCTGCATTGCTAATGCCAATGTGATACAGCGTAGCCGTGGTTTGGGGAATCAGTTCGGGGTGGGCAATGCGCTGGGGCGTTTGCCCGTCAAAAAGAGCGGCCACATCGCGCCGGGAGCCGATTTTGTCAACGGCGTACCCAATCAGGTGGGAACCCGACGCTGACGACCGAAACTGTAAATTGAGTTCTTCGGGCAGAAAAACCCGTACCAGCGATCCCGCATCGCTGAACAGATTCTCCAGTACCTGGGGCCGTATGCTCAGCCCGGCCAGGTGATCTGCGTCCACGATCAGATTGGCCGCTATCCGGTCCGAAAAACGGCCCGACGCATCGCTTCCGGCAAACGGAAAGGACTGGTGCATCTTGCTGGCCACGTTCTCAATCAGAATGCCCGACGTGCTACCCACCAGAAACTGATCAGTCAGGATAAACGACCCAACTGACTCGTTGCTGCGGTTTACCAGATCGTATATTTTTTCGTTGGAAAACGTACGATTCAGCACCCGATACTGGCGCGGATCAGGATTGGTGAGCCGGTACACAAAGCTGGTATCGGCATCGGTCAGGGGTACGTAGAAAACAAAATCGAGCGTAGTTGTCGATACTCCATGCAGCGAATACCGTATTACTTTTCCCTTCACAAAGCGCAGCGCGGTGCTGGTATCGGCGGTAGCGTAGAGAAAGTGGTCGAGCCGCTGCCGGGCCTCGTCAAAGATGGGTATCTGGCGGAGGGCAATCTGGGTGCGCAAGGCCCGGGCAGACAGCGTATCCTGAAGCCGGTCGCTGGCCAGCATAAGTAATGCCCCCGGCGGCACCAGCGAACCGACCGAGCCGCTGACCTGACGCAACTGCCGGTAGCCCAGCCAGCCGCCCACCAGCAACACCGCCCCAATACCAATCCAGACGTTTCGCTTCATTCTTTTTAGAAGTTATAATCGGTCCGCCGAAGCGGTTGTAAAGTCATAGAGTTACAACCGCTTCGGCGGACCGATTATAACTTTTTTTATTTTCCCCACATCGCGTTGGCGGTTTCGGGGAAGGGGAGGGTTAGTTCCGGGACGTTGGCGGCCACGCGGTTGGCCCACTCTACACCCTGCATGAGCGAATGGTCCTGATTGCTGACCTCGTATTTCCAGGCCCCAAACCGACCGCGTGAGTAAATGCCAAACGGTTCCAGCGCAGGCAATACCGCTTTCAGAATCCCGTCGCGCTCTACCGATGGCGTTGGGTAGCCGTACTCGAATGATTTATGGAACGTGGACACTACGTCGTCGGCAGAGTCGATGAGCTGGTCTTCGATGAGGGCGCGGATGGTGTCGGCAACGAGGGTTTCGTGGTTAACGGGTTTGGCACTCGACTGGCTCGTCTCGGTCATCAGCGACCAGTTCTGTTCAATATCCGGTACGTTGTTGGGGCTGTAGTTGGAGAACACCGTAACGCGGTAATACGGGCTGTTGGGTTCCGGAAAGTACATCCAGCACATCGTTTCCAGACTCTGCTTTGGCTTACCTTTCAGACCAATACCGACTACGTGCGTTGTGGAATGTTTGAGTCCCTGCGCAGTCAGTACGGTATCGGCGTCGAGACCGTCCACACGCTGCGCAAACAGATCGAGCGGCATGGTACTCATCAGGTGTTCGTACTGAATAGTCGAGCCGTCGGCCAGCACGATGGTTTTATCGGGGCCGATTACCTTCTCTACGGTGCAGTTAAGTTTCATGTATTCGTCGCCGATGAGCTTGCCCACGGCATCCCATATGCTGCCCGTACCGCCCCGTTTGGGAAACTTAAAGGTGCTGTTGGGGCCCCACGAGAAATCGTCCTGATCAAACAGGATGTTCTTCGTTACGCGCTGCAAATCAGTTACGGCTACGCGCTCGCCCACCCACACGGCGTTCATCTCTTCGGTTGGGTAAGCCCAAACCTTGAAATTGTAGGGAAACATGAACGTCTCGGCCAAACCCTGCCCGAACGTGGTCAGAATCCACTCGCGGAAGTTAGCGGGCTTCTTCGTGGTTGGGTTCTTGTAATTGTGGATGATGCCTTCCAGGCATTTCCACATGGTTTCTTTGGAGAGATATTTGATGTTATTCTGGAACGGATACGGTACAAACCGGTTTTCGATCCAGACCCACGACTCGCGCTGATGGCTAAGCCAGCCGTCTTCGCCAAGGGCGGCAACCATCAGATCATCGAAGTATTTGTAGTGCGAAAACTGCACATGGCCCCCCACATCCCATGTGAAGCCTTTTTCGTCAACGAAGCTCTTGGAGAGCCCCCCAATCCGGTTTTCTTTTTCTAAGACGATGAAATCGGTAATGCCTAATTCTTTCAGGCGATAAGCGGCTCCAAGCCCCGTTGGCCCCGACCCGATAATGACGTATTTGTAGTTCATTGTTGAGTTTGACAGAAGTTATATAGTTGCAAAGTCACAGAGTTACACAGTTATACAGTTATACAGTTGGCTACCGCAAAAGTGTACTCGCGGCAGCCAACTGTACAACTCTGCAACTCTATGACTTTACAACTTTTTTTTGCTCGGTTACTTTCTCTGGTTTTTTGAGATTTTTGACTTTGTCGCCGAGTTCCAGGCGAAACTGTGCCAGTTCGTTGAAACTCTGCATACATACCTTCAGCAGTTTCCACTTCAGGATAGACACCGTGCCGGTTTGCCGTTCTTTGTGCGTAATGGACATATCGAAGGTGTCATAGCCCGCCTTCTTGGCCATCACGGCCAGAAAGATATTGGGCGCGAAGGGTGTAGGTGTGGGTAGCTGATCCAGCAGCCGACGTAACAACGTTCCCCGGATGAGCCGGAACGGGATGTTGCTGTCTTTGATGTAGGTGCCGTAAATGCCGGCAATACTCATCCGCAGAATCCGGGTGATAACGAGCCGTGCCGGGGCGTCGTACCGTTCTTCGCGGTAGCCCAGAATAAACGGCGACTCGTGTCGTCTGGCCCAGAGTTTCTGGAAATCGTCGGTAACGAACTGATCGTCGCTATCGGTCTGAAATACGTATTCTGAATCGAGGGCCACAGCCTGTTTATAGCCGTTTACTACGGCGTCGCCATGCCCGCCGTTGGGCTGGTGTACGACCATTAAACGCGGATATTTCTCTTTGATGGAATCGAGAATAATCCCCGTTTTGTCGCGTGAGCCGTCATTGACAACAATCAGGCGGGTGGTATCGGTAGGAAACTGCCGGGCCAGCATGTCGGTCCACTGCCGGACAACAGCTTCAATAACTTCTTCTTCGTTGTAAGCCGGCATTACAATTGACAACAGGAGACTCATGCAGCGGA
>JBBRUB010000536.1:0-3718 GCA_038248175.1 Cytophagales bacterium
GCCGTACTGGATAGCATAGCGCGTGTTGCGAATCCCGACCGAGCCAAAGTACAGCGCGACGATGTAGAACGTAGTGTCTGCCGACCCCTGAAAAATGCACACCAGCCGCCCCACAAATGAGTCGGGGCCGTACTCTTTCATGGCGTCAATCATTAACGCCCGCGCCCCGGAGCCGCTCAGGGGTTTCATTAACGCAACGGGCAGGGCATCGGTGAAGTCGGTGTTGACGCCGGTCAGACCGATGACATAAGTCAGCCCATCGACCAGAAAATCCATGGCCCCGGCGTTGCGAAACGCGCCGATGGCCACCAGCATCCCAACCAGGTACGGGATAATACGCACCGACGTCTCGAAACCGCCTTTGGCCCCTTCGATAAACGTCTCGAAAACCGGCACCTTCCGGTACAACGCCCCACCCAAAAATGCCACGATGATAATGAGCAAAATCAGGTTACCTGTTACTTTCGAGATGATTTCGACTTCTTCCTTCGGCTTGCCCGACAGATACCATAACGCCAGCACAATCAGCCCCGTGATACCGCCCAGCCAGCCCAGCACGGTTGGGTTTATCAGGTTGATGCGCTGCCTGATTGCCACCGATATCAGAGCCGCCACGGTTGTTACGTAGGTACCAATGACGCAGGGAATAAATATGTCTGATGGGTTGGTAGCCCCCAGAATGGCCCGTTGCGCCATGATACTGAGCGGAATAATGGTCAGGCCCGATGTGTGCAACACCAGAAACATAATCTGCGCATTTGAAGCGGTATCGGGCTTGGGGTTCAGCTCCTGCAAACTCTGCATGGCCCGCAGTCCAAACGGGGTAGCAGCATTGTCCAGGCCCAGCATATTGGCCGAGAAGTTCATAATCATCTGCCCATTAGCGGGGTGATTGGCGGGTATTTCAGGGAACAGCTTGTTGAAAAACGGGCCGATAATCCGGGCAATCAGGTTAATGGCTCCGGCTTTTTCGCCCACGTTGAGCAAGCCCAGGAAAAACGTCATCACGCCGGCCAGCGGCAGGGCAATGTCCATCACAGCCACTTTAGAGGAATCGAACAGACCTTCTACGATTATTCGGAAGATGTCGGTATCGCCAAAGACAATTAGTTTGACGAGTGCCACGAAGAAGGCAATCAGAAAAAACGCAACCCAGATATAGTTTAATGCCATAGTACAGCGAACGTACTGACTTTTTGGTTTATTTACGGCATGAAGATGTTTAAAAAAGGGATTGAGACACAGAGATGCACCAAGACACACAGAGATTCACCGGTACGCCGACGCGGGAGAAATTTCAAGAAGAACTTTGTGTATCTCTGTGTCTTCTTTGTGTATCTCTGTGTCCCAGAAAAAGCATTTTCGCAATCCCCCGAAGGGGCCATGCAGCAACAGGGGCTGGTAAACGTGCAGGACGTTGACCCGTCGGTTCTTGTCGAACTCAAATACTCAACAACCGACAATTTTACGGGTAAAGATGTCTATGGCGACCTCACACGGGCGTACATGCAGCCGATGGCTGCGCAGAAACTGGCCCGCGCCAGCAAAGTATTGCAAAAAAATCACCCTGATTTGCGGCTGCTGGTCTATGATGCTGCCCGACCCCGTTCGGCGCAGTGGAATCTCTGGAACGCCCTGCCCGACCTCTCCGAAAACGAACGCCGGAAATACGTAGCCGACCCGCGTATCGGCTCCATCCACAACTACGGCTGCGCCGTTGACCTGACCGTAGCCCGTAAAGACGGTAAACCGCTGGACATGGGCACGAAGTATGATTATTTCGGGGAACTGGCGTATCCCTCGCGCGAAACACAATTGCTGAAGGCGGGCAAACTCACGAAGGCCCAAATAGCCAACCGGCAGATTCTGCGTACCGCCATGCTACAGGCCGGGTTCAGCCGCATCGAGTACGAGTGGTGGCACTTCAACGCCCTGTCGCGGGAGCGGGCAAAGGCGGTGTATCGGATTGTAGAGTAGAGGTTTTAACCGGTACGCCGGTTAAAACTAACCCTATTTCATCATTTTATTCAGCTTGCCCGATGCCTGCATGGTGTTCATTTTCTTCATCATCTTGCGCATCTCATCAAACTGCTTCATCAGGTTGTTGACCTGCGTAATATCGGTACCGGAGCCTTTGGCGATGCGTTTCCGGCGGCTTCCGTCAATCATGTCGGGGCGGGCGCGTTCTTTGGGCGTCATCGACGAGATAATGGCTTCGATGGGCGTAAACGATTCGTTATCGATGTCGAGGTCCTTAACCATCTTGCCCATGCCGGGAATCATGCCGAGCAAATCCTTGACATTACCCATTTTCTTGATCTGCTGCAGCTGACTCAGGAAATCGTCAAAGTCAAACTGGTTCTTGCGCATCTTGGCGTTGATGCGCCTGGATTCGTCTTCGTCAAACGCCTGCTGCGCCCGCTCCACCAGCGAAATAACGTCGCCCATGCCCAGAATCCGGCTTGCCATCCGGTCGGGGTAAAACACGTCTAAGGCTTCCATTTTCTCGCCCGTGCTGATGAACTTGATGGGCTTGTTCACGACCGTCTTGATAGACAAAGCCGCCCCGCCCCGCGCATCGCCGTCCAGTTTGGTCAGCACTACGCCGTTGAAATTGAGCCGGTCGTTGAAGGTTTTGGCCGTGTTCACCGCGTCCTGCCCCGTCATGGAGTCAACCACGAACAGCGTTTCGGAAGGCTCAATAGCACGCTTTATTGCTTCGATTTCCTGCATCATCACCTCGTCAACGGCCAAACGACCGGCGGTATCGACAATGACGACTTTCTTATTGGTTTTGCGGGCGTGGCTGATCGCGTTCCGTGCAATGCTGACGGCGTCTTTGTTCTCTGGCTCCGAATAGACCTCTACACCCACCTGTTCGCCCAAGACTTTAAGCTGGTTGATGGCGGCAGGGCGGTAAATATCGTCGGCCACGAGCAGCACGTTACGGCCCTGCTTTTTGAGATATGCAGCCAGTTTTCCCGAAAAAGTTGTCTTACCAGACCCCTGCAAACCTGCAATCAGAATCACGGCGGGGTCGCCTTTGATGTTAATGCCTTCTGCTTCGCCCCCCATCAGTTCGGTCAGTTCTTCCTGCACGATTTTGACGAACAGCTGCCCCGGCTCCACCGAAATCAGCACCTTACGGTCGAGGGCTTTCTCGCGGATGCGGTCGGTAATGTCCTTGGCCACTTTGTAGTTCACGTCGGCATCGGTGAGGGCACGACGCACTTCCTTAATGGTGGCGGCAACGTTGATTTCAGTAATGCGACCCTGACCTTTGAGCGTCTTGATGGCCTTATCTAACTTATCCTGGAGATTCTCAAACATAAAATTTAAACGTCATTCCGGTCAATACCGGCCTGTTTCATTCTTGGTATTGTATTTGTAGTGAATGCCTGCAGCGAATGATTGCTACACAAAGATAACAGATTACAAAGAGGAAGCGTTTCGGTATTTATTTCTCGAAATAGTTCCAAACTTCAGGCACTTTTCGTTGCATAAATACGACAAAACTTCGTTATATTTGTGATGATTCGTTCATACGTTTATAATTAAGTACTATAACGCTGATTGATCTTCGTCTTAACCTATGCAAAAAGCCCTTCTGCCCAGACAAGCCGGTGTACTGACCGTTGCCCTGCTGATTGTCTCCTCGTTGCCGAATTCCCGGACCGATGCCATGTCGATCCGGCAGGTTATTATGAAAACCCAGCCC
>JBBRUB010000537.1:0-3710 GCA_038248175.1 Cytophagales bacterium
AACGGATTGCTGAAGCCGGGCCGTAACCTCATTGCCGTTCGCATCAAAGACAATCGCGGGGGCGGGGGCTTCATGGGCAACCCGGACCAGATGAAGCTAACGGCCAACCAGCTCAACCTACCGCTGGCGGGTACCTGGCAGTACCGCATTGCCGAAGCGTTTCCCGGTTCGTATGACGCCGGGCCGAATACCTACGGCACCCTGCTGTTCAATGCCATGCTGAATCCGCTTATTCCGTATGCTATTAAGGGCGTAATCTGGTACCAGGGCGAATCGAACGCGGGCCGGGCCAGTCAGTACCGCCAAACGTTTCCGCGCATGATTCAGGACTGGCGCAAACACTGGGGCTACGATTTTTCGTATCTGTTTGTGCAATTAGCCAGCTACAACTCCGACAACGGCAACAGCCAGCGGGGCAGTACGTGGGGCGAACTGCGCGAAGCCCAGACCATGACGCTCAGCCTCCCTAAAACCGGTATGGCTGTAACATCGGACATTGGCGAGTCGAACGATATTCACCCGAAAAATAAAGAAGATGTGGGCAAACGCTTAGCCGCCGAAGCCCTGCGCGTAGCCTACGCCAGTGACGCTAAAATGGTTACTGCACCGACACTGGATGCCTCGCGCGGGCCGATGTTCGGCACCCTGAAAACCGAAGGCAACCGCGCCGTACTGACGTTTGAACATACCGGCAGCGGTCTGATGGCGAAAGATAAATACGGCTACGTCAGGGGCTTCGAGGTGGCCGGTGTCGACCAGAAGTTTCACTACGCCCAGGCCGAAATAAACGGTAATACCGTTACGGTTCACGCCAGCTCCGTGGCTACGCCCGTGGCCGTCCGCTACGGCTGGGCCGACGATAACGGCGAAGTGAACCTCTACAACCGCGAAGGTTTCCCGGCAGTCCCGTTCCGTACCGATTCGTGGAAAGGCATTACGGAGGGGAAGAGTTTTTAAATTGTCTGAACCGGGATTTCGCAGGATTGGAAAGATTACAGGATGTGCTGTGACGCCTGAATAGTTCTGTGAATCTTTCCAATCTGGCAAAAATACTGGTTCAGATGCCTACTGTTTTTTCATCTCCTGCTGCCGCATGGGCATACCGTCAATGAGGGCGAAGATATTGTTGACGGGAGCAGGTTTGTTATATACCTTTTTGATACCCCCGTCTTTGCCAATGAGCCAGGCCATGTAGTCTGCACTGGGTACGAGTTTAAAGGGCGCGGCCATCAGGAACTGGCGGTCAGGTTCAGGGACTTCCGATGCGGTCAGGACAATCACGTCCATGTCGCGCTCCTGTAAACCGGCTTCGTGTTCGATGAGATTCTCCTGCTGTTCGAGGAGCATTTGCTGCCCGCCCCCGCCGGTGCTGCCATCCCGCCCATAGATAAGGAGTACGCGCCGGTGGTCTCTCTTGTCGGCCAGGATCGCCTTGAGCGATTTACGTTGATCTGCTATACTTTCCATACGTAGTGTCAGCACCAGTAGAAGTGCCATTAGCGTCATTAACAGGTGGGTGAGCATAGTGTTTCGGTTACGTTCGCTGCAACCATAACTCATCTAATGTGCGTACAGTTGTTTTAGCCACCGCAGCTTGATCAATACGGGAGCTAAACACTCAAATTGTTGTGTAAAACAGCGAGTTGCTCCCGCCGTTTCATTTGCCCAGGCTGCCGGGGCAACTCCGTGAGTTTGTTGACTGTCAGGTTTTCTCCAAGGTATATTGACGGCCTGTTTTGCTGTTGATATGAATGCGATAGACGACGGGGTAAACAACCTTTCGGTCTGCCGGAGCTGCTACACCGGGGTAGCCCATCCGCTCGTTGTCAAAAACCGGTATTTTTCGGTTTTTCAGTAAGTAAAGTGCATCGTCCAGATCGTAGCCCTGAAGTTCTTCAAATACACCCTCTATTACCACGCTGCGCCAGTGGGTCAGGTCAATCATTTCGTCAATCTCGAAACAAACCGCCGGATTCTGCCGCAGAAAACTGGTTTTTGTCCCCTCGCGGGTAAGCCCGTAAATAAAACGGCCATCGTAGTAATAGCCCACTGGTTCAATCAATACCCGCCCTTCGGCAGCGCACCCAATCCGACCAAAAAACTGGTTGGTGAGCATATGGTCCATCTCCTGAGAGGATAATTCGTTCAGCATGATCTGGTAAACGGGGGGACTACTGCACCGCTCCCCCAAAAGTAATGATTCAAACAGGAGTGCAACCTGTGACTGGTCAGCTTTCCGACTGATTCTGGATAGCTTTCTTCTCCTGAGACTGATGTAAGTTACAGCATCTGCTGAGTATACTCATACAGGAACATCTGGAAGATGCATACCTTTACCAGCAACCAATCAAATCAATTTACTCATGGATAGGTACTTACAGGGGAAAAACGCGTTGGTTACCGGAGCCTCTTCCGGAATCGGTAAGGCCATTGCCTTACTGTATGGTCAGCTTGGAGCCAACGTTATGGTTTCCGATATCAACGAAGAAGAAGGGCAGGCTGTAGTTCGCCAACTCAACGAGGCAGGGGAAGAAGCCCGCTTTTTCAAAGCCGACGTTGGCGACCCGGCGCAGTGTGCACAACTGGTTCAGGAAACCGTTTCGGCATTCGGCAGCCTGGACATTGCCTGTAACAATGCGGGTATTGGCGGTGAACTGAACCTAACGGCAGACTACTCGATAGAAGGCTGGCAGAAGATAATTAACGTCAACCTGAACAGTGTTTTCTACTGTATGAAGTATGAACTGGAGGTCATGCTAAAGCAGGACAAGCCCGGCTCTATTATCAACATGGGTTCTATTCTGAGTCAGGTTGGTACGGCTCAGTCGCTGGGCTATGTGGCTGCAAAACACGGCGTGGTGGGCCTTACCCAAACGGCTGCCGTTGAGTACGCATCGCGGGGTATTCGCGTAAACGTTGTTGGTCCGGCGTACCTAGATACGCCACTGCTGGGTGCATTGCCTCAGGAAGCGAAAGAAATGCTGATTGGTATGCACCCCATTGGCCGGCTGGGTCGGGCAGAAGAAGTGGCCGAACTGGTTGCCTGGCTCTCCTCTGATAAAGCATCATTCGTGACGGGCTCGTACTACCCCGTTGACGGCGGCTATCTGGCCCGGTAATCAGGCCGCCGTTTCATGGTCTGGCGAGGATTTTAA
The DNA here is from genome assembly GCA_038248175.1 of Cytophagales bacterium. Taxonomy (GTDB): domain Bacteria; phylum Bacteroidota; class Bacteroidia; order Cytophagales; family Spirosomataceae; genus Spirosoma. The sequence goes on from JBBRUB010000537.1 coordinate 3,156, forward strand.
GTTTTCAACGGTAAGTATAGTTGGCTGAGGTAAAAAACAGTGCGTAATCATCGGATGACTACGCACTGTTTTTTTGTTAATCCTTCTTGGTACCGCTACCTATCGACGAAGCTCCCTGCTTGTCGGTGGCTGCTTTAGCGGCCTTGGCAAAATCACCGGCTTTGATAATCGAGATTTTGCTGGGGTCAATATGGCGTTTCATAGCCGCATTGACCTGCTCTGGGGTCAGACTTTCCATCTTCTTCTCGAAGTCAGCATCCCAGTTCATGTTCCGGTTCAGGTACAGGTAATTGTTCAGCGTACCGGAGAGTGCAGGGTCCTGCGCCCGGCTCACCATGCGCGACTGCAACAGACCCGAGCGGGCCGCGTTGATTTCTTCGGCGGTGAAGCCGTCTTTTACCGCCCGGTCCATCTCTTCGCGGAAGGCTTTTTCTAAGCGATCAGCGTTGGCGGGGTTGTAGATGGCATAGGTCATGAACATACCCGTTTTGTCGAGCGGGTTGGCCGATAGCTGCGAGCCAACGCCGTAGCTGATGCCTTCTTTCTGCCGGATGC
>JBBRUB010000538.1:0-3707 GCA_038248175.1 Cytophagales bacterium
CCAGTAACAGTAAATGTCTTTATAATCATTGCCCCCACCCTCGACCCGGAAACTCACCCGAACTTTATCATATACTTTTCCGTCAAGGGTCGCTTCGCCTGCGTAGTCCGACAGCACAGCGGGGTCGTTGAGTTTATAGGGCAGCAGTACGAAATAAGCCAATGAGTTTACGGCCCGGCTGTATTTACCTGTCTGCGCGGTATCGAGCTGCTGGAGTTGTTGGTTTGCAAAGCGCGAGAAATTGGCATTTGTCAGCACTTCCTGAATGGGCGTTCCGGTCGAATCAGAATAGGTACGCTGGTAGCGGTAGCTTTCGCCCCTTGTTTCCAGTACAACATGAAATTTCCGAAAGTCAAACTCGATGCGTTTGTTACGATAGGCATCGCCCCCGTGGGCAGCCGTAGCCTCATTTATGAGCTGCGTGGCCTTGTCCTGTGGCTGTTTGCAGGCGGTGATGAAGAAGATAGGCAGTAATAGAACAGTGATTGAACGGAGCATGGTTTGTCTGTTTTGTCATTCCGAGGAACGAAGAATCTCTATCTATGAAAAATTGAAAACGTATAGAGGTTCCTCCTTCGTCGGAATGACAAAAAAACGGTACAGATTAATTCAATCCCACCGCAAAAAAGTCCCGGATGTCGTATCCGGGACTTTTTTTGTGGTGTTAAAACCGCAGCTTCCAGTATTACATACCTGATGCGGTGAACTGTACTTTATCGAGGGCGAAAAGCGGTTTTTCACCAGCTTTAGGGTTCACAAAAATCAAATATAGCTTGTGCTGCCCCGTTACGGGCTGACCGAGCGGCAGTTTCACCTGGCCCATTGACCCCTGTTTTACGTGGGCTTCGCCAATGAGTTTGCCCGTTGGCGAGTCAAGCCGGGCTTCGAGTTTGCCCCCGGCGGTGCGTTCGTCGGCGGCAATGGCCATGACCGAGATGCTGCCAATATCGGTCAGGTCGATGTTATCAAATGCCACGAAACTACCCGATTTCAGCCCTACGGCGGCTGGCCCAAGCTGCGGGATGTCAAACTCAAAAATGTCCTGCTTCTGATCGGCGGTAGTGGCTTTCATCTGCGGGCTGCGCAAAGCCAACGATGTCACGCCTGTCAGCGGCCCGATGGCCCCATTACCCCGGTCGGTGTACGTAGCGGTCAGGACGTAGGCACCGGGTTTCTTGTGTTCGGTCGGCGTATAATTGCCCGCTACGGGTTGCTTATTGGCGGCTTTGGTACTGTTCAGCGCCAGAATATAGCGAACCATGTCTTCGGCTTCATCTTTCTTGAGTTGCGGGTGCGCACTCATGGCCTGCTCACCCCAAACGCCACCGCCACCGTTGATAATTTTCTGGGCCAGCTTGCTCACCGCCTGATTGTCTTTGCTGTACTTTTTAGCCACATCTATGTAGGCCGGCCCAATGGATTTTTGATCGGTGGCGTGGCAGGATTTACAGTCACTCAGTTCAATCAGGCGTTTGCCGGTCGAGAAGCCCATATTGGCCTGGTGTCCCTGCGCCAGCATCGTCTTGTCAAAGCCTTCGAGGTAATCAATCGTCATCGTCACATCGTCGGGGTTAATGCCTTTTGCCAGCGTTCCGTCTTCCTTGTCGCGCACGTTCACAGCGTATTTAACGGGCTTGTTGGGGAAGTAGAACGATTTGTTGCCCGTTACGGCCACCTCCACTGTCGGCTCTTCGTTACCGACTTTAATGTCCATGCTCTTCATGGCTGAGTTCCCGGCGGCATCGGTCACTTTGAGCATGACGGGATACACGCCCGGCTTACTGAACGTAACACTGGGACTGGCGGTGGTTTGTTTCGGCATATTTTTTCCGAACGACCATTCATACTTCAGCGCGTCGCCGTCATAATCCTGCGTGCCTTTGCTATCGAACTTCACCACCAGCGGAGCCGCACCGACCATTTTACTGGCCGAGGCCACTACGTCGGGCTTGCGGTTACCTGCGTTATAGGTAATACGGCTCAGGCGGGCATCGTCATTGGCGGCAAACCAGCGCTGGCCGTATTCCAGCGTGTACAGGCTCCCGTCACTGGCAAACTGCATGTCGATAGTATGCGAGAATTTGGTGCTGGGCATGAAGGTTTCCATCTTCACGAAATCGCCGGCTTCGTTCATCGTGACGGGGTGAATCCAGTCGCGTATCCAGTCGTAGGCAAAGAATTTCCCGTCGTAATGGCGCGGAAATTTCACCTTCGACTCCGGGTAATCGTCGTAGTAATACACCGGGCCACCCATGGCGTTACGCCCGCCTTTGCCCACAATAGCCCCGAACTCCGGCGAGTCGGCGTAGGGGTAGTAGATAAACGCTTTCTGAGCTGGGGGCAACTGCTGCAAACCCGTGTTGTTGGGCGAGTTGTTGATCGGCTTCATAGGATCGAAGCGCGGGCCGGAGGTGCTGTCGGTAAAGTTATAATCATTGTAGGCGCGGTTATCGGCCACAAACAGCGGCCAGCCGAAGTACCCGGCTTTGCGGGCCTGATTCATCTCGTCGTGACCGCGTGGCCCTTTGTTTTCTTTGTTCTCACCCGCGTCGGGGCCTACCTCCCCCCAGTATAAAAAGCCGTTACGTTGATCGACCGAAATCCGATACGGATTGCGGTTGCCCATCACGTAGATTTCGGACCGTGCTTTTTCGGTGCCTTTCGGAAACAGGTTACCATCGGGAATGGTGTATGTGCCATTAGCTTCGGGATGGATGCGCAGGATTTTGCCGCGCAGATCATTCGTATTGCTGCTTGTCAGGCGGGCGTCCCAGCCACTACGGCCCTTCCGCTCGTCTATGGGTGCGAACCCGTTGGAGTTAAAGGGGTTGGTATCATCGCCGGTCGAGAGGTAGAGGTTGCCTTTATGGTCCCAGGCAATGGAGCCGCCCGTGTGGCAGCAGTCAGTACGTTTCACGGGTACCGTCAGCAGTACTTTCTCCGTGTTCAATAGCAACGTGTCTTTCACGTCGTCATACGTAAACCGCGACAGGTGCTGCGCCGTATCGCCCGAAACGGGCGAGTAATAGGCATACAGAAATTTATTTTGCTTAAAGTCAGGGTCGATGTTTAGCCCCATCAGGCCGTACTCAAACTTGGTATAAACCGGAAAATTGGCTACAACTTTGATTTTTTTCGTTTTGGGGTTCCAGAGTTTCAGTTCACCCTTGCGTTGTGCGAAAAGCACCTTGCCATTGTCCAGCACGGCCAGTTCGGTAGGTTCGTCCAGCCCGGCGGTCAGGATTTCGCGCTCAAAGCGGTTTTCTTCGGGAAACGGCTGCGTTTTTACCAGACTGTATTTGAGGTCTTTGGCCATGACCGATTTCAGACCCGCCAGCAGATGCTGCACAAACAGCGGCTCGCTGTAACTCTCGTCGGTATGGCCACCGCCGGTATAAAACGCTTTGCCTCCGTCGAAATCGTGGTACCAGATAAACGGGTGGTCTTTGCCATTGGCACCGCCTTCGTAGGTGCTTTCGTCCAGCCGGGCCAGCACCTTGATGTCTTTCGACAGATTCTTGTAGTTGTACAGCTCATCGAAGCGTTTCCAGGCATCGGGCAGCATTTTGGTGGACGGATGGCTTTTGTCGCTCACCAGAATATCGACGTTCTGCTGTTTGGGATGGCTCAGAAACTGCGCCCCCACCAGTTGGTTGTACCAGGGCCAGTCATACTCTGTATCTGCCGCTGCGTGAATGCCCATGTAG
>JBBRUB010000539.1:0-3705 GCA_038248175.1 Cytophagales bacterium
ATCATGTCGCTGACTTCGTGGTAGCTGCCGGGTTTTATGAGGTAGGCGTTGGCACCCAGGTCGTAGGCCCGGCGGATGTCTTTGGGATTGTCGGAGGTGCTATAGACCACCAACGGCAGGTACCGGGTCCGGCTCGCAGCCCGCACCTGCTGAATGACCTCAAAGCCACTGTGGCCGGGCAGGTTTAGGTCGATCAGGGCCAGCCGGGGCAAGGGCGGACTCTGGCCCTGATAGACACCCTGCTGGAGCAGGTAGTCAATGGCCTCGGAGCCGCTGGCCAGAATGGAGAAGCTGGGCGGATTGGTCAACCGGTTCATCACCCGCCGAAAAATATCGGCTTCGTCGGGGTTGTCTTCCACGTAAAGAATATCAAGCATAGCATCGAAAAGTAATCGTAAAGGGGGGATCAAAGAAAAGGGGAATCAAAAAAGTTATCGTACGGGACTGCGTTCCCCGGACTTAATGCGCGGGAACGAGACGTAAAAAGTGGTGGCCTGGTGGGGGGTGCTGTCAAACCAGACTTTTCCCCGGTGGCGGCTCATAATCCGTTTCACAATGGCTAAGCCCACGCCGTAGCCCTCGTAGCTGGTGGCCGAATCGAGCCGCTGAAACAATTCAAACACCTTACCCGCCTGCTTCATATCAATCCCGATGCCATTGTCGGTAACCGAATAGATGATCTCCTGCCCATTTTCGTGGCCCTGCACCGTAACGCGGGCCTTGGACACCTGCCGGGTGTATTTGACGGCATTGGACAACAGATTGCCGAACACCTGCGTCATCATCGTGGGGTCGCCGTGCAAATCAGGCGTAGTGCCGATCTGCACGGTAATGTCCCGGCCATTTTCGCCCGCCAGCAGTTCGTCGCGCAGTTGGCTCAGCAACGGTTGCATTGCCACCGGCTCCACCGTCAGGTCGGTGCGGCTCATACGGGAGTATTGCATCACGTTCCGAATCAGCACGTTCATCCGGTCGGTGGCCTTTACCACCTTGTCGAAGGTACCTTTGGCTTCCCCGTTCATCTGGTGGCCATAGTCCTCTAAGTAAATTTCGGTGTAGCTTTTAATCGACGACAGCGGGGTTCGCAGGTCGTGCGATACGGTGTAGCTGAAGGCCTCCAGTTCTTCGTAGGCTAAGCGTAACTGTTCGTTGAGTACCCGAATCTGGTTGGCTTTCTGCGACACCAACTGCAACAGGTCTTCGCGCAGTTTGAGGGCGGTTGCCACTTCCACCTGCCGCCAGGGCAGGGCTTTGTTCCGCACTTGCTGCGTCCATTTCTCGAAGCTCTTGCGGGGGCTGAGCCGCACCTCGCCGTTTTTACCCGCCAGCACGGGTTTGTCGGGATTGCCGCCCCACGATACGGTTTGAACCTGCTCGGGTCGGAACCAGAGCAGGTATTCGTTCATCTCCCGCGACAGAACCAGCAGCAGCACCCCCGATGCTTTCTGGCGGAAAAGTTCTGCCGGCGGATACAGATTGGGCAGTTGATGGGTTTGAAAAACGATTCCGGGCGTGGTGGTGCTGATCCACTCGATCAGCGGCAGAATGTCGGCATCGGCGGGTGTGTCGCCGAGCGTATGAAGCTGCCCCTCAAACAGCAGGGCAACCCCGGTGGCCGTGTTTAGGTCCAAGGCCGTAACGGGGTGTTTGGTCAGCCCCTGCACCACGTCCCAGTCGGCCTGCATGTGTTGGTAGAGCGTCTGTTCGTGATCCTGTAGTTGGCGGCCAAAGGCAGTTTCTTCGTCGTCCTGTCTGATTTCGAGCGCGGTCGAGAGAATCTGGCTGACCAATTTCGCGGCTTCGCGGGCGGGGTAGTCAACGAAGCGGGGACCGCTGTAATGGTGGCAGGCAATCAGCCCCCAGAGTTCGCCCCGGTACAGCAGCGAAATACTAATACTCGACCGCACGCCCATGTTTTCTAAATACTCGATGTGCAGGGGCGATACGGCCCGCATACTCGAATAGGTCAGATCGAGCGGGCGGTCATACCGGGCGTAATTGACGGGTAGAATAGCCACGCGGGGTTTGCGCACATCGACAATGCCCCGCACCAGATTGACTTTGTAGAGTTCCCGCGCCTGCCTCGGAATGTCGGAAGCCGGGTAATGCAGGCCCAGAAAGGGCTCCAAGTGTTCTTCGCGGGCCTCGGCCACCACTTCGCCGTGCCAGTCTTCGCCAAAGCGATAGGTCATTACCCGGTCGAACCCCGTCAGTTCCTTGATCTTCCGAACGGTTCGGTTCAGCAAGTCGGCCAGATTACCGCTGCGCTGCACATCGCTCATGGTCTGGGTTATGAGCGTGAACTGGGGCAGCGACAGTCCGTTTTGCTCGTTTTGCTCCAGTTCCAGAATCAGTGCCCCGTCGTGCAGATGCAGGATCGTGAACCAGTTCTGGCCATTTATACGTACCTGATACGGGTTGAAGGACTGGGGAGAACCGGCCCGCATGGCCACCGTCAGCAGTTCGTGCAGGTCTGCTCCCGGCAGATCGCCCAGCAGCAGGTCGGCTACCGGCTGGCCGATGATCTGGCCGATGGGCTGGCCGGTTAGGGTACTCAGGTTCTCGCTGGCTTGCCAGACGATAAAATTGGTGGGGTCGAGGGCCAGCCGATAGCCGTGCGACTGAATGAATCCGGGCCATTGGATCGGCTCGCGGTCGCAACTGGTCAGGTCAACAGAAGGTTGCATAACGTTAGTGAGTGCGTAAAAGACCGTAATCCTGTCGGTCAGTTGACAGTCAAGCAAAAGGAATAAACTGCTCTTGTGCTTACCTGGCACACAAACAACCTGTAAATATAGAATTTATCGAGTAGTAAACTGTTTTTCAGGGAATTAACAATGACACTGCATCAAATCAAGCCCCGCTGTCGTAAAGGTTAAGTACCTGTGCTATCCGGCTTTTCAAGACTATCTCATAAATCGGGGTGAACCTTGATTTATGACCTTTTACTTCTGGGGTGAAAATCCCGAAGGGTCTGCTGCAAATAGTCTCTGTCGAGATGGGTATATATTTCGGTGGTCGTGATGGACTCGTGGCCGAGCATCTGCTGGATGGCCCGCAAATCGGCCCCGCCTTCGATGAGGTGCGTGGCAAACGAGTGCCGAAAGGTGTGCGGGCTGATGGTTTTCTGGATGCCCGCGTTGCCAGATAGTTTTTTGATGGTCGTAAACACCGAAATGCGCGAAAGCTGTTTGCCCCGCAGATTTAGGAAAATGGTGTCTTCGTCGCCCTTCTGTACGGGTATCTGACTCCGAACGTGATCGACATAAATGCGGGTGTAATGCATAGCGTCGCGACCAATGGGTACCAGCCGGACTTTATCGCCTTTGCCCAGCACACGGATGAAGCCCTCCGTAAAAAAGCAATTGGTCAGCCGCAGATTCAGCAGTTCCGACACGCGCAGGCCCGAACTGTACAAGACCTCTATGATGGCGCGGTCGCGGGTGCCGCCGGGGGTGGAGAGGTCAATAACATCGAGGATTCTCTCAATTTCCGGGAAACTCAGCGTGTCGGGCAGCTTACGGCCCAGCTTGGGAGCTTCGAGCAACTGCGTGGGGTCGTGCTGAATGAGATCTTCAAAAAGCAGGTATTTGAAAAAGGATTTCAGCCCCGACAAAATCCGGGCCTGACTGTTGGCCGTCAGCCCTAACTCGCCGAGGTACTTCAGAAAATTCGTCAACTGTTTCTCCGACACCTGCATGGGCG
>JBBRUB010000540.1:0-3700 GCA_038248175.1 Cytophagales bacterium
CACGCCCACCTGCGCTTGCCCGAACCACGCCAGCTGCTCGGCCACGCGCTGCTGCTCCTGGCCCAACTCAACATGAAACCGCTTATATATCGCAGTTTGGCTAAATACAAACGCCACGCCCCACACCAACTGGGCTTTGCTGGCGGCACTGGGTTCGGTATTTACCAGCAACGAGTAAGGCAAATTCAGCGACAGGCTCTCTAACCAGTCGGCGTTATTTCGGGCCAGCCGACGGGCGTATTTTCCTATTATTTGCAACCCCTCTTTATTATAGTTTGCATCTAACTCGCTGATAATGTCTACACTAATAACTGCATCGGCCGATTTTATGTACGTCTTGGCAATGTCGGTGGCAATATTATTGCGGTTTTTTTGAGCACTTGTCCCGCCTTTAATCAGGCCATTAATCAACTTAACGCAGGCTTCTTGATCCATGATGGTTTGGGGTTGGTGAGGTACTAAAACGGTTTACCCCAGCATAAACGAAATATCGGCTTCGCTGAACGATTTGAGAGCCGCCGAGTCAGATGCAATGATGGCGTTGAAGAGTTCGGCCTTTTTATCCTGCAATTCCAGAATTTTTTCTTCAATCGTTCCCTGTGTTATCATCTTGTAGGCCATCACTTTGCGCGTCTGTCCGATGCGGTGTGTGCGGTCAATAGCCTGATTTTCGGCGGCTTTGTTCCACCAGGGGTCAACGATAAACACCATGTCGGCAGCAGTCAGGTTCAGGCCGGTGCCACCAGTTTTGAGCGTCATCAAAAACACCTTGCAGGCCGGGTCGTTCTGAAACCGTTCTACGAGTCGTTGCCGGTCGCGGGTTGAGCCACTCATGCTCACATAGTCAATACCTTGCGCGTCTAACTGCTCGCCGATACGGTCGAGAGCGGCCAAATAATTTACAAACACCAGCATTTTATGGCCGTTGGCGGCTGCGTCGGTCACTTGCTCAATCAACAGTTCGATCTTGGGCGATTCGATGGCCCCGCCCGATTTGGCTTCGGGAATACTGGCAATCTGGCGGAGTTCGCTAAACGCCTGGAAAATAAAGAATTGGCTCTGTTCGATACCTTTTTCGGCCACCTGCCGATCAATCATGTCTTTGTAAAACAGCCGCCGTTGCTCATAAAACCGGCGTTGCTCGTCCGACATTTCGACGTACAGCACCTGCTCAATTTTGTCGGGCAGTTCGCTCAGCACATTTTTTTTGAGTCGGCGCAGCAGGAACGGGTAAATTTTCCGGCGCAGTTCGTCCACCACATCGGGGTCGTTGTGTTTCTGAATCGGGGTCAGGTAGTACTGATTAAACTGGTCGGGCGAGCCAAACATGGCCGGGTTCAAAAACCGGAACAAACTGAATAATTCCGACAGGTTGTTTTCGATGGGTGTGCCGCTGAGGGCCAATCGGTGTTGGGCATCGAGCAGCACCACCGCCCGGCTCGCCTGCGACGCGATGTTTTTGATGTTCTGTGACTCATCGAGCACAACATAGAAATACGTCCGTTCGCGAAACTTCTCGATGTCGTTCCGCATCAGGGCGTAGGTCGTAAAAATAAGGTGGTGCTGGCAAGCTTCATCTAAGTTTCGGGTGTCGGCGTAGTACGTGTAAGTTGTTAGGTTGGGGTTAAACCGGGCTACTTCTTTTTGCCAGTTGAAGAGCAAACTTTTGGGCATCACTACCAGCGTTGGCAACGGTTCGGCGGGATAAAACCGAGACAGTAACGTGATGGTTTGCAACGTTTTACCGAGCCCCATATCGTCGGCAAGGCATCCATTCAGGCTATGGCTATGAAGGTGTTCGAGCCACTGCACCCCGCGTTTTTGGTAGGGCCGCAACGTAGCATTGACGGCAGCGGGCTTAGGTTTCTGGTCGGCTAACTGGTTGAATTCCGTAAAAAAAGCCCGCGATTTTTTAAACGTTCGCTCCGCCACCGATGCTTCGAGGAGTTCTTCGGCGAGGGGTAAATCGAAAAACGACAGCTTGACTTTATCTTTTTTGCTCTTCTGAAACAGCCGTTCGAGTTTGCGGATATAGACTTCGTTCACTAAGCCGTGCGTACCATCGGAGAGTTGTACGTATCGTTGCTGGTTATACTGCCGAATCACATCGAGTACGCCCATTGTCTGCTCACCGAAGCTAACGGTAACGTCGCCTTCCAGAAAATCAATGCCGTGACTCAGGTTCAGGTTTAGTTTGGGCGGTTGTGTGCTGATGCGGTATTGCCGGAGTTTTTCGGCCCCGAAGAGCTGAAACGTTTCGAGCAGTTGCGGCAATTCCTGATAAATAAACGGCCCGGCCACATCTCCGGGCAGGATAAACAAGTTACCCTCAACCACAACTTGCCCCACCGATTTGCGCCGACCTTTTTCTTTCGGAACGTGCTTTTCGATGAGTTTTTCGACCTGGTCGAGCAGCATTGCCACCGACTGCCGTTCTACGGTTCTGACCGAAATCGTGCGTTCGAGTGTGTTCAGATCGGCAAACCGAAACAGGTCGAACTCGTCTAAAAAACCAGCTTCGGTTTGGGGCAGTTGCTGGGTTACGCGCAAATAGAGCGACTGGTCGGCATCAATTTTCTCGAACACCAAACAGGGCTGGGCCATAATCGGCTCCGGGGCCTGCACGAGCCGAAAATCGTCGTACTCAACTTTCAGATGCTCGATATACGACAGGGCCAACGACAAGTACTTGGTCAAATCAGTGGTTCGCAAGGTAGTATCGAACATCTGAACCTGGTTGAAGGACGGCCCCGTTTCGGGGATTTCTATGATACGCCCCTCCGAGAGGGCAAAGCGTTCGTTAATCAGTAAAAAATCAGACTCATATCGGCCCTCCACAAACAGCCGGATACCGGCCTCAAAAGCGTCGGCATCGGCTCGGTGCATGACAATTTCGCTCGTTTTTTCTGGCTCGGTTGCGGGCAGAACGGGCAGAATCTGCAACCGCAACTCGCCCATCAGGTCTGAGAATATAACAGGGCGTTTTCGTTCATCAATCAACAGCGCGCACTGCCGGACATATTCGATCAAATAATCGTGTTGGTGGAGATACAGTTGGGCCGATGGATTTTCCCAGTCAATAACGTAGCCGTTGCGTTCGCGAAGCTGCTGCATGGCCCGGATTAGGTTTCGCAGGGGGCCGCTATACACCTGATATTCAGGCTCTATAACCTCGTTTCGTTCGTTGAGGAGTTGCAGATAACAGCCCGTTTCATCAAAACAGAGTTGCACCTTCACTACATCGGCCTTAGCCGTTGACCCCAATGCGGGAGCCGTTCGCCGAAACTGTTCAAAGAAAGTGATTGCCATTGTTGACTTTTCATGAATCAACAAAAATACGGGCTGATAGCTCAAAACCCAATCTTCTCCTTTCGGCTATTGCCATTCCGACCAGCGGCCCACTCACGCATTTCGGCGAGTTCTTTCTCGAAACCACCCGACAAAATCGGGAAGGGTACATAAGTTGGGTAAGGAATAGGAATATGTTAGTCTACACAAGCTGTTCTTTCACGAAGTCGCTGAATAGCTTCACCCGGACATAATTTTTAGCGACTAATCCATCGTACAGCATTTTATCACGAGTCAGCAAAATAGTAGTCATTAATTCTTCATTCAACCCAACGTATGCTACATCTTTTGGATCAATATCTGATACCAATTTTTCGGCCTGAGTATAACTCTTATCCGAAATCACATAATC
>JBBRUB010000541.1:0-3699 GCA_038248175.1 Cytophagales bacterium
GATCACGTACCAGTCCGATCCATGAATTGAGTTCATCGACTGTACCGTATGTGTCGATACGCAAGTCAGCTTTGCTCACCCGCCGGCCCCCAATAAGTGCGGTTTGGCCCTTATCGCCTGTTTTTGTGTAAATCTTCATCGTGACTGACAAACCAATTTTTTCACTGAATGGCTCATTGACACCTTGAGTTTTATGGACTTCTTTTAAGGAAATATGCGTTGACTGGTTTTAGGCAAATGCCGTTAGCGTATTTTTGCACCCTGAAATTTAAGGAATGAAAACTGGTACTTTTTTCGTCCGCGTCTGGCGGACACTATCTATTGTCGGGCTGCTATTCGCTCTATTTAGCAGTTACATATCGTATCCCGGCGAGGTTGCTATCCGCTTCGATGATCTGGGTACGCCCATTCAATACATCCAGCGCGAACGGTTGTTTTACGGAGCTGTTGCTATTTTTCTGGTCAATATTACGCTGATCCGGGTGGTGGGTAAACTCTTCCTGCGGATTCCGTCCGGCAACGTTCCCGTGCCAAACCAGTTGTTATGGGCCGCACACCGGGGGCAGTTGAATGAGATCGTAACCAACTGGTTCTCCGCGCTTCAGGCCGCCATCAACACTATCTTAAGTCTTTCGTTGCTCGTTATTTCGTTCCTGAACCGCTCTGAACGGGGATTACAATCTATCGATTATGCCTGGCTACTGCCCATGAGCGCATTTATCCTGATTTCGGTACTGATAGCCCTGCCCATCCGCACAGCTATGAAACCCGCAGTTGATAATGAACGATGATACGTTATTGCTGAGTGAATTTCAGTACGATTTGCCCGACTACCGCATTGCCCGCTTTCCGCTTGCCCCCCGCGACTCGTCTAAACTGCTCGTGTACCGTGCCGGGCAAATCAGCCACGCCCATTTTCGTGACTTACCGGATTTGTTGCCGGAAAACAGCTTTCTGGTCTTCAACAATACAAAGGTCATTCCGGCGCGTTTACACTTTACCCGCGCTACAGGGGCTGTTATCGAACTGTTTTTGCTAAATCCGTTTTCTGCCGTGGCCAACGGAATGCAGCCAATGTCGCTGGCAATGGAAGCCACCGGTACATCCATCTGGCAGGGCATGATTGGCAACCGCAAACGCTGGAAACCAAACGAAACGCTCGAAACGCAGATTCCCACACCGTCGGGTACTGTAACGCTGACCGCTGCCTGGCACGACCCGGCGCAGTCGGCGGTGCAATTGAGCTGGCAACCTGCTCACCTGACCTTTGCCGAAGTGATTCAGCAGGCGGGGCAAATCCCTCTTCCGCCCTACCTCAAACGCGACGTCACCGACGCTGACCGCGATACGTACCAAACCGTTTACTCTGAAAAGGAAGGAGCCGTTGCCGCGCCCACCGCTGGGCTGCATTTTACAAATGAGGTATTTAGAAACCTGACTAAGCGCGGTATTCGGCACGACTATCTGACGCTGCACGTAGGAGCCGGTACGTTCCAGCCGATCAAAACCGACGATGTCCGACAGCATCAGATGCACACTGAACAGGTCGTGTATTCGAGAGAGAACATCGAAAACCTGCTGAATAACCTTGATCGTATTATTGCCGTTGGCACTACGTCGATGCGGGCACTGGAGAGTTTGTACTGGATGGGTGTGCGGCTGTTGCGCCACGATACGAACCCGTTTTTGCTCGATCAGGAATATGCGTATCAATTACCTATAGATCAACAGCCCGACGCAGAGGAATCACTGGAAGCTGTTCTGGCCCACATGAAGCAGACGAATCAGGACTCAATAGTGGCGCATACCGGCATCTACATTACGCCCGGCTATCCCATGAAAATCTGCAAAGGCATCGTTACCAATTTTCACCAGCCCGGCTCTACGCTTATTTTACTGATTGCCGCGCTCATCGGCAACGACTGGCGTAACATATATACCGAAGCCCTGCAAAACGATTACCGATTTCTCAGCTACGGCGATTCATCGCTGCTCTTGCCGTAAACCGCTATTTTTGCACTATGAATTTTATTGACGAACTAAGCTGGCGCGGTATGCTCCACGATATAATGCCCGGTACTGAAGAACAGCTTCAGCGCGAAATGACGGCGGGCTACATTGGTTTTGACCCCACAGCTGCATCGCTACACATTGGGAATCTGGCCACCGTTATGTTGCTGGTCCATTTGCAACGAGCGGGCCATAAACCATTTGCCCTGGTAGGCGGAGCAACCGGAATGATAGGCGACCCGTCGGGCAAAGCCGCCGAACGGGAGTTTCTGTCGGAAGAAATACTGCGTCGCAATCAGGAAGGCATTCGGGCGCAGCTGGAGCGGTTTCTTGATTTCGATAGTGGCGAGAACTCCGCCGAGATGGTCAATAACTACGACTGGTTCAGCGGTATCTCATTTCTGGATTTTCTGCGCGAAGCCGGAAAATACCTCACCGTCAACTACATGATGGCGAAGGATTCGGTGAAGAAACGACTTGAAACCGGCATTTCCTTCACCGAGTTCTCGTACCAGTTGTTGCAGGGGTACGACTTTTACTGGCTGTACAAGAATCGGAATGTTCGATTGCAGATGGGCGGTTCCGATCAATGGGGCAATATCACCACCGGCACCGAGCTGATACGTCGTAAGGAAGCAGGAGAAACCGGAACTGACGTAAAAGCAGATATAGACGAAAAGACCGGGCGGGAAGCGTTTGCGCTGACAACACCACTCGTTACTAAAGCCGACGGTACTAAATTTGGGAAGTCGGAAAGCGGCAACGTCTGGCTCGACCCGGCCATGACCTCACCGTACCAGTTTTACCAGTTCTGGCTCAACACAACCGATGCCGACTGTCCCCGCCTGATTCGGGTATTTACGCTATTGCCAAAAGACGAAATCGAAACCCTGGAGCAGCAACATGCCGAAGCTCCCCACCTGCGCATTCTTCAACGTGCCATTGCACAGGACGTAACCACACGTGTACACGGAACGAAAGGCTATGACCTGGCCGTAAAGGCATCGGAAGTATTGTTCGGCAAAGCCACGCTCGAAACGCTACAGTCTATCGAAGCCCATGAGTTCGCAGTAATTTTTGAAGGAGTACCCCAAACTGAGATCACGGGTGATGAGCTGGCAGCGGCTAACGATATAACCGATTTGCTGTCGGTAGCAAGTAGGGGCGAGGTATATGCATCCAAAGGCGAAGCCCGCCGTGCTGTCGCACAAAATGCGGTCAGCATAAATAAATCAAAGGTCGCTGATTCCGGTGCTTCGGTTCCAACAGACTGGCTTCAAAATCGTTATTTGTTAATCTCGAAGGGAAAGAAGAATCATCTGCTGAAAAAAGTTTGATTTATCTTTTGTTGGCTAAGTAGCTGTTATGTGGCCACTTAGCTAACTTACTCATGCATACCCGTAAATTATTTTCAAATATTCACTTGACAAAGGCATTTCGGCTGCCTACCTTTGCACTCCCAAATCGAAAGACACGGGGCGCTGACAACAGGCAACATGCTCATAATCAGTGAATTACAGGTAAATAGCTGAGCATCAATACCAAAAAATATTTTCAGCGCTTTACTTGACAAACCAACACAATCAATTACCTTTGCACTCCCAAATCGAATGAGACGCGGGAAACAAAAGTAAACAACACCGGGACACGAGTTCAACGCTCCTTCTCACCACGTCAGGCCAACGGGCC
>JBBRUB010000542.1:0-3691 GCA_038248175.1 Cytophagales bacterium
ACCCCACGTCAGTTCCTGTGAAAACAGACAGGTAGTGGGTGGTATCCGGGCCGTTCATTCCGTAGGTCCACTTCACGGCCACCTGCTCGCCAAACTGACTGTTTCCCGCCGTTACCGCGTACACGCCCTCCATACGCTGCCGGACAGACGCCGTAAACTGCCCCGCCCCCGGGTTGTCGGCAAACGTGTAGGGTACGGGGGCCTCGTAGTCCCGTTGGCACCCCAACAGACTCAGTAGCAATAAGGCAGAGAGATAACAGCGCGTTTTCACAGAATGAAGTTGAAGATAAGCTGGGGATAGAACAGGTTCCGGTCGAAGGTGTCATAGAGCGACCAGAACTGCCAGTTGAAGTTGGAATAAGCCGCCCGCAGCCCCAGCGATACATGCCGGTTTCCATAGAAAGGCTGCTCCAGCACAGCAGTAAAGGCCAGCCCGTTGAACCCCCGGTTTCTGTTTTCGATAGCCAGGCTCCCTACCTGCGAACGGTAGTACCAGTCCGTAATGGCCTCGCCTTTCACGGTTAATTGCAGTTCGCGCGTAAGTCGGTAACCCAGCGACAGGTTCGGCACGTTCTGCACACCAACTGCCTGACTGTTGAAGACGTCTTTCAGTTTCAGCACGCCCGCCCAGCCATGTACATCGTTGCCAACGGACAAAAACAGGCGGTCGGTCAGGGGCGTAGCCCAGCGCACACCCAGCGACAGGTTGCTTTGGATGAACTGCGTCTGCAACCGGCTTACCAGAAAAAAATGTTTGGTCAGACCGCGTTGCAGATTGAAATCAACCGCCGGAACCCGCAACCGCACCTCTTCAGTTAGGGCGGGGGGCGTTGTGGTGAACACCACACCGAGCGACTTGCGCCACTCGCCGGGGTACGGTGCCTGCGGAAAATAGATGGCAGGCTGACGAACAGTAGAGTCAATAGCTCGTGGATGATCGGCGGGTAACGGTCTGCGCTGTGCCGGAGCAACAAGAGCCAGAAGGCAAAATAGCAGGCCGATAAAATGACGCAGATACACGTTGAGCGAGCAGTAGTGAGTGGAGTAAAGCAGTAAACATCATTCGCCTGACTTGTGTTGCAAAATGGCCTGCTCAGCTACGTCCCCACAGCGTTTCCTCTGTTAGCCGACACGACAATCATACCTCCCATCATCTGCCTTACTCACGTTTCCTATACCCGTGTATCTTTGCCCGATGCAGTTGATATTTCACCCTGCCGACCTTCGGCTTCGCCATACGTTCACCATTGCCCACGATAGCCGCGACGTGCAGCCCACGCTGATTGTTGAACTGCGCGATGGCGCTTTTTCTGGATATGGCGAAGCTACGGCGACGCGCTACTACGGCGTCACGGTTGACGGGATGACCGCCCACCTCGAAGCCATCCGCGATACGATTGAAGCCCATGAACTGGCCGCCCCCGAAGCGTTTTGGGCTGCTATGCATCCGCACCTGGCCGGCAATCCGTTTGCCCTGTGCGCACTCGACCAGGCCGCGTGGGATTTATGGGCCAAACGCCGGCAGAAGCCGCTCTATCAGCTTTGGCACCTCGACCCGGCCAACAGCCCACTAACTAACTATACCATCGGTCTCGACACGCCCGAACGGATGGTTGAGAAAATGCAGGAATGGCCCTGGCCGCTGTACAAAATCAAGCTGGGTCGTCAGGCCGATACCGATTTGGAAACCATCCGGCTGATGCGCCAGCATACTTCTTCAACATTCCGGGTCGATGCCAACTGCGGCTGGACAGCTGAACAGACCATTGCCCTTGCTCCCGAACTGGCCGCGCTGGGCGTCGAGTTCATCGAACAGCCGCTGCCGGCCAATGATTGGGCCGGAGCAAAGCAGGTTTTTGAGCAGTCGGTTTTGCCCATCATCGCCGATGAGAGCTGTATCGTGGAAAGCGACATAGATCGGTGTGCAGGCTACTTTCACGGGATAAATATCAAACTGACCAAGTGTGGGGGTATCACGCCCGCCCGTCGTATGATTTCCCGCGCCCGCGCGTTGGGTTTGCAGGTCATGGTTGGCTGCATGACCGAGTCGAGCGTGGGTATTTCGGCCATTGCACAGCTGCTGCCCCTGCTCGATTACGCCGACATGGATGGCGCGCTGCTCATTGCCAACGACCCCGCCACCGGTGTTTCATTCGCCGATGGACGAATTATTTACGCCAGCGAAAACGGTACCGGATCACAGTTAATCTAAAAAGCGCGGGAGTGCCACAACAGAATTGAAGGAGCAAACGAGTCATTCGGGTAAGTTTATCATTGACCATCTGCCAAACCGTACGATCCGGCATGAGGAGCGGGAGTATCTGTTTTTCAGCGGTACGTCGTATCTGGGTATGCCGCAGAACCCGGCATTTCGGCAGTTAGTAACAGAAGCGATGAGTCAATACGGCACGTCGTATGGCAGTTCGCGCAATGGAAACGTCGAACTGACGGTCTATGCCGTGGCCGAAGCAAAACTGGCCCGCCGGGTGGGTGCCGAAGCCGCGCTGACGGTCTCGTCGGGTATGATGGCCGGGCAAGTGGTGGTTCAGCAGTTGCGGTCGCAACACACGCAGTTCGTATATGGCCCCCAGACACACCCGGCCCTCTGGCATGAACCCACCGTTGAGTTGCCTGCTACGTTGTTTGACGAGTGGATAGCGCAACTTCCGGCACAAATAGCTGCCCTACCGCCCGGCCCGGTAGCTATTTTGCTTAACTCGGTCGATGCGCTGCGGTCGGTGTATTACGATTTTGCGTGGATAGTAGGGTTGCCGACCAACCGCGGTATCACAGTTGTTGTCGATGATTCGCACGGGTTGGGTGTACTGCACGGTGGCACGGGTGTCTGGCCGGGACTGGAGCGGAAAACGGGCATTCGGGTGGTGGTAACGGCGTCGCTGGGAAAAGCAATGGGTCTGCCGGGGGGCGTTATTCTTGGCGATGCTACTGTGCTGAATAACCTGCGCCACACCGCATTTTTCGGGGGGTGTTCGCCCCTGCCGCCCGCTTATCTGGCCGCCTATTGCCGGGCCGACGAATTACATCAGCAGGCGTATAACCAACTGAAGGAAAACATAAAGCTGGCCGAAGCACTACTCGACAAAACGGCGTTGTTCAGTCATGCAAAAGGCTATCCGGTCTTCTATACTAACCGCGACGACCTGTACGCGTTTTTGCTGGAACGCGGCATTCTCGTGTATTCTTTCGCGTACCCTACCCCTCAAAGTCCGGCCAACACCCGCCTTGTCATCAGCGCGTACCATAGCTTCGAGGATATTCAGAAACTGGCAAATGCGGTGTACACATATCTCTTTTAGCGGTATAAGAAACGGACTGATCAAGAATGAAGCAAGTACATTTCATTCTCAATCAGTCCGTTTCTTATCCGGTGGTTAGCACGTTTCTGATGCTGGTGTTAAACAAACTCTGCACCCCGTTCTTTGGCGTCGGCTACGAATGATTTTACCTGCTGTTCTTCTTCTTTCCGGCAGATCATCAGCACGTTGTCGTACTCGGCCACAATGTAGCCGTCCAGTCCGTTCACGACTACAAGCCGATCTTTCGGGGTTTTAATGATGCAGTTTTTGGTATCGTAAAGCAGAATATGCCCGTCAACAACGTTCAGGTCGTGGTTTTTCTCCGATACTTCGTACAGCGACTTCCAGGTGCCGAGGTCCGACCAGCCGAAATC
>JBBRUB010000543.1:0-3690 GCA_038248175.1 Cytophagales bacterium
GGCACTATCGGCCTGGGTGCCGTATTTGGTGTTGCTGAGGGCTACCGAAGTAAACGGAATGGGGGTATCGCCCAGACGTATCAGACCCGTCAGGAACCCGGTTTGGCCCATTACCCATGAAGTTGCCGATAACCAGACTGTTGTTAGTAAAAGACAAAACTTCATAGATGCATCATTTTACGTACCGGATCACTCCATCGGATGGTTTTCTGTCAGATGCTGATTTGACCCGGTTCCCGGTAATAACGCAATGCAGATATAAAAGTTTAGTCTAATCTAAAAAATATATTTAGCCGGGCGAATTGTTCCGTCTGGGGCCATAGTCATATCTGATGAAGTCTCCTCTTTGACTACCAGTGCATCCGTGTTCAGCTTTTTAGGTAAAATTGACCCATTCGTTTGTTTAGATATAGTCTAAATAATATCTTTGCTGAAAACCAGCTTAAAATCACTGTTTTGGCTCCACTACCCGAAAGCTACCGTGAACTGTTCAGCACCGCCAAAGGGGCGGTTTATCAGTGCGACCGCGCCAACAAATTGATTCTGTCGTTCTGGGATTCGCTCACGCCCATGTCGGTCCGCGATTTTCAGCTGTTCCGGCGCATGATTCAGACCATCGACGTGCAGCAGATGGCCCTCAGCACCGCCGACGCCGACGACGTAGAAATCGTGACGATGCCCCAGTTTGACCGGTGCTACGTGTTGACCCTCTGCGACGTTGTTCACTTGCGCGAGCTGCTCAATGGTACCTTTGCCATGATTGAGCTGAACAGCATGTTGCGTGAATGCGGCTGCTCATTGGCTGATTATTGAAAGCGAATAGTTCTAAATTAGCCACCCGAAGGCCGTATCTGGACGGATAGCAGGTACGGCGTCTTAGTTTTGTGGTAGACGTTCATCTGATAACTTGAATCAACATGAAGGATTTAATGCGAATGCGCAGTTCAATAAAAGAGGCCGTAGAAATGGCCCTGAACCAGCAGATAAAGCTGGAAATGTTCTCCTCGGCCAAGTACCTGGCTATGGCAGGTTGGTGCGATCGGAACGGTTACGACCACAGCGCGGGCTTTTTCTATACGCAATCGGAAGAGGAGCGGAAGCACGGGTTGCGGATTTTCCGGTACCTCACCGATCAGGGCGGCTCTGCCTACTCGCCTGAAGTAGCGGCTGTTACGCAGGAGTTTGACTCGCTGAAGACCGTTTATGAACTGGCTCTGGAACAGGAAATCACCGTTACCGATGCCATTAACCGGATAATGTCGGTATGTCAGCGCGAAAGCGATTTTGCTACCGAAGAACTCATGCGCTGGTTTGTAAAAGAGCAATTCGAAGAGGAGTACGTAGCCCGGCGTTGTCTGGAGCTATTTGAGCAGTTCCCCGCCGACCAGATTTACAAGCTCGATAAAGCACTCTCCGAAGTGACCTACGACGAAAATCCGCTGGAATAAGCATCTGATATTCTAAAAAAGGCTCTCTGGTTATTAGAGAGCCTTTTTTGTTGGTAGCTTTTCTGTAATCACGTTGGCATCTGGGCATGTTTGAGTAGAACCCATCGATGAAAATCTTAAAAGATTTGTTTTTAATCATTCTAAATAAATAAGTCGTCGTAGCTTTGTAGCACATACATTCTGATACTGACTTACGATAAAATCCTCTTATTACGTAGCCTTTTCATTTGCTGCCCTGCTTATTTCCTGTACCGACAGCAACACTGTTGAGCCTGATCCTGTCAAGCCCTATACCGTTGCGGCCACGTATAACTTCACCGACGCAGACTCTAAAGAGTCGGCTGCGCGAATCAGCATGTGGCAGGGCTTTCAGGCTTATCTGGGGAAAGGTAATACGTGGGTGCTGAGCGCGGATACGGTGAAAGACCATACCGGCAAAAAATCCTGGACCGTCGATAACGGGCAATACCTGACGCCGTTGCAGGAGAAAATGATGAGCAGCCAACCCGATCTTATCCTGAAATACGCCCATTACGTAGCCGACCAGTTCAGGGCCAAAGACGTGATTTTCTACAAAGATGGCATCGCACCGGCGACCCGATCCTACGGAGTTCTGAGGTTTTATAAGAAAGCCCTGCTGTAACGAATGACGACAACGACACGTAGTAAATGGCTACGAGTGACGAAATCCTACTGCTTCAAATATTTCTCCATCATGGCCCGGATTTGCGGGCGGATGGCTGCGCTGTTGTAGGTGCCGGTTAGTGAGGGGCCAGCCAGTTCGTTCAGTTCGTGCATTAGTACGTTGCCTTTTACCTGCCCTTTGAGAGCCACGGCATTTCGTTTGATCAGCACCTCGTCCCACATCGTGCGAACATCAACCCAATAGGCGCGGTTTTTGGTCCACCAGTCTTTAGCGGCCTGACATTTTTTCTCGTCGGTGCGGGTGTAAACGTTCAGCCCTTTTTCCTGGGCCAGAAGCTGGTCTCCCGCTTCGGAACGCATGATTTTGTCGTTATCCTGCTCGTGAACGTAGCCGCTGGGCGTGATTTCGTGGTGATTGGTCCGGCGCATCACGTTGTAATCGTGACGTTTGGTGTATTCGCGCCGGGGTAGGGGCGCATCCACCGTGCTTTCCCAGTAGTGCCGCCCGTCGGCGTGGACCCACGTGGCCGAGCCTTCGTAGCGCGGGCTGTCATCGACTTCAAATACTTTCTGGGTCCATTGGCCTTTGGCCTGTTGTGGGCTGAGGGTCTGCCGTTTCCAGGCCGCGTTCTGGTCGAAGGTCAGCAGCGAGGTGTTCTGGTATTCCCAGTCTTCGCGCCAGTGCTTGATAATCATCGTGTCATTGGCCACGAGCAGATGCTGAATCACGATTTTGGGCGGCTTGCCGGGTGCTGTTGCCTCTTCATCCACAAAGACCCACTCGGTACCCTTTGCTACGTAGCGGTCTTTGAACTGGTATTGTTTATCGGGCGAAAACGTCTCGACGTACTTAAAATCGACCTCGTGACAGCCGCACTGTCCTTTGATAGCCGCTATGTCCTGCGGGTTTGGGGTCTGGGCCAGAGCCGCACCAACGGTGAGCCAGAGCGGAATCGAGAGAAAAGAGAATTTCATGAGTAACAGGCGTTCCGTGAAGAATTAGTTGACGATGCAAAACTATTATTAATTAGACAGAATAAAAATAAACCCTTTGATTATTTTGAATCTTTCTAAATAGATTCTACGTTTGCATCGTCAATTCAGAAAAGCGCGGGCTACAACGTCTCGCGAAACACTGATTTGCCGGGCAACTATGACCGCATCGCTACTTCTTTCTCTTTCGCTCTGGCAACTACCCATAATTCTACCCGATACCCTCCGGGAGCAATCACTGGAGACAGTTGTAGTCACGGCAACCCGCTCCGAACGGCCCATGGGAAGCCTGACGGTACCGACCTCGGTTGTGAGCGGCAAACAGATTCAGCAGATGGGCAGCCTGCGCCTGAACGATGTGCTCGGCGAACAAACCGGCCTGGCCATCGTGAGCGATCACGGGCAGGGGGTGCAGATGCAGGGTTTCGGACCAGACTATACCCTTATTCTGGTCAACGGAGAGCCGCTCGTGGGCCGCACCGCCGGTACGCTCGATTTGACGCGACTATCGGTTGGCAAAATACGGCAGATTGAAATCGTGAAAGGTCCGTCTTCGAGTCTGTACGGTTCCGAAGCCCTCGCGGGCGTTATCAACATTATCACC
>JBBRUB010000544.1:0-3689 GCA_038248175.1 Cytophagales bacterium
GGTGCTGGCGGGCCTTGAGATTATCAACAATGATAACCGGCAGGTTGAACAGGGCTACCTCACGGCCCGCAGCCGGGGGGCACTGGGGGCGCTGGCGGGTTTGGAAGCCGAGGTATTTCTGACGGAACAACTGGCCCTGGTGGGGCAGGTTTCGGAGCGCTTTTACTTGCTGACCGATCTATCCAAACTGCTTTCGCAGGGCAGTATCGGCCTGCGGTACACTCTTTTCTAATCAGCTATGAACACAAGTACCATTTTTACGAGGGGTATCAGCCGGGCCCTGCTACTGGCGGGATTAGGCCTGAGCGGCTGCTGGCAGGACGACATAGGGCTTCAGCAGAGTACGCCCTTTACCGTTGAGGTGAGTACGCTGCAACCCGTTGCCGTGGCGGGCGAGGCTGTCACGGTCCGACTGGCCGTCAATCCGGTTCAGCCCGTGGGTACGGCCCGCTACGAGCTTAGCTACCAGAACGCCACTCCCCTGGCGGTAGGTGTCAAACTCGACGGTAAATCGCTGGTCCGTGGGCAGTGGGAACCGCTGACGGCCCTGAACGGATTAGTGAGTCTGCGCTGTGATACACTGGGACAACCTACCGTCACGCTGTTGGTACGGGACCAGACCCGGCAGCTACAGTCCGCTACGCTGACCTATACCACGACGCGTTGATCCAGCAGGTCTGACCACTCGTAACGACCGGTTTTCCGCAAGGGGAGCCGGTCGTTTTGCGTGGCTACCCCGTTTGTCTAAAATTTTAGACAGTCGTTTTTAGGCAATGCTGCTTGGGCGTCTGCGTACGTTCAGCAGGCCGAGCAGCGATTCGCGAATTTCTTTCAGCGTATCCAGCACGAGAAGCAAATCATCATTCCTCCACCGATCGGGTGACTTGACACGCAACTTAAGTATATTCTGCGCAGTGAGCTGATCCGACAGGGCCGCCCGGATGAGCTGAGGCGGAGTCGCCCTGAGCAGCTCGTGAAGTCGTCGGCGGTTGTCAATCAAATCGTGGATCACCACCAAAGCCGCCGGCATCTCCAGCAGATTGGCCAGCACCACCAGTTCCGAACTGGAGAGTTCCCCCTGCCCGGCCCGTTTCTTATAGTAATTTACAGCCCCCCCCCGCATCGACTGGGCGACTTGCTGGTAATTGATTTCTGCCATGCGTACCATCAACAGGTTTTGAATGGCGATGTACTGATCGAGCAGGGTATAGAACGAAAAGTTTGCGGGGGTTTCTCTTGCCGGGACTGGCTGGCTTTCTTCCATGGGGCGTATCCGGTTTAGGGCGGTTAAGCGTAGGGCTTGTTCTGGGCGCGCAAAACTAAACAGACCCGTCTGGTTTACCAGCGGGTCTGTTTAGTTTCTCATCTATTTACGGGCAGGAGTCAAGACTCCTGCTTTTCTAAGCGGTTTCCATCGCAATAGCGGGCCGCGGCTTGCGGGCTACGGGCGCGGGGGCATTAATCTCCGGGGTAATGACGGTTACTACCCGCTTGCGAACGACGACTTTAACTGATTCCGTCTTGTCGGGGGCAATATCAGGCCGCAGTGTCGAGCCGATCAGACCAGCCACGACGCTGAAGATACCATAGCCAACAGCGAATCCGATAATAACCAAAAGGATAAACATAATACCGGTAAGCGCCCTTAATGACGACTTTCCTACCGGAAAGATACGACTATCCTGATGTAAACAATAGCGTCGACGCATTTCACTTGCGTCTAAGGACCTAACTTATTCCCGGTGACCTCTAACAGCCGTACCCACTGGTTCAAACGCGCTATGGGCAGTTAAAGGGGTACGGCAGATTTGTTTTTCTATTCGCCGAGCCAGCGCTTTGACTAGGCATGTCAAGCCCCCCGACTTCGTTTTTCATTGACCTTTCGTACCGGTTTGGTCAGTCCAGGTCAGAAGTCCTGTCCAGGCTGTCGAGCGGGATCTGGAAATACTGAGTACCGAAGAGAACGCCGGCCATAGGAACATTGTGGAGTCCTTTCACGCCCAGGTCGCGAATCCATACGCCGGTTTGGCCCGCCTGAAGGGGATAGGGCAGTGGGATAGTGCCCGCCCGCAGGCGAACGATCTGGTGGCCCGGCTCAACTGGCTGGTCACTCCCGGGCATCGAAGGTACCGTTTCAGTCATTGGTTTAGCAGTTGTATGCGTTGTCAGTTGTGTCGCACGTTCTATCGTAAATCAAAGCCGTCCGGGCTTACCATACATCCTTAAATGCCGCCCTGAACCGGCCTGCCCGGTAATCAAGGGCAACCTGCTCATCCGTACGGTAGCGGTAGTGTGCTCCGGTATTTTGCAGGATGGCCGCATCCTCGCCGGGATTGTCATAGAGATTCCCGCTTCGATTCACCCACTTGGGTGGGGTTACACTTAGACAGAGCCGGTTGCCAGTCTGCCATCCTTTGTGCCTGGACGGATAAAAATATTCGCTCACGTCGCCAACATGCCAGTTTTGGGTATCCTCTGGCGCCGATCCTTGCTCAGGCGGCATTGGTTGCTCATTTTCCATAGCTAAAGATCGCGTTTCCCGGTGGCCCTGGCGGGCCTAAAGGCTGATTTTACGGATGGTGGGTTGGGGCCTCTTCCCCGTTACCCGCAGGGAGCGTTGAACAGCAGGTGAAGTTTGGGCTGTCCCCCACCGGATGGTGGGGGACGCAATCAGGCAACCGGGGGGCGCTGGCGAGGAACGTCAACACGTGCGTAGCCTGGTCAAGTTTGATTTGTAAATACTGGCGGGGCGTCATTTTAACCAAGTCTATTTGCCCGAATCCATTGTAGGCTTTGAAGTTTGCCACGATATCATCGGCAACGAGGTCACTAAACTGGGTGGGTTGATCCCGCCCGGCCTCGATAAAGCATTTCCGGTTGCAGTCGGTGCTTACCGAGAACGTTGCATCAGGGGATACCACCACAAACGGGCAGGCTTCCAGTACCGTGTACTCCCTGGGTTCCAGCTTCTGACTCAGTTGCGCAATCTTCTGTTCGATCTCCGTCACTACCTGGTCACGGGCCTCATTGCTCTTAATGGTTTCCATAGTTGTACGCGGTAAAAAGGGAAGACTATTTCTTTTAGTTTGATACCTTAAAGGTCGTTAGTTTTGCCTTTAGTAGTCTGATTATAAGTACCTTATGCGCTTTATAAATAGCTGTCATTACCCGGTTATCTTCGCTGCCAATTACGCGGCCCAGCTCAGTAAACGAAGCCTGGCTACGGAGTTGGTTACAGTACAAAATGAATAAGTGAAGTGATGTGTGAGTAGCACACCCCACATGGCTATTATAGCCATGCGGAGGGGCTTACACGCCCGCAATGGCGGTACATACCACGTAAAGCAGGATGAGGAAAGCCGCAAACAAAAAGCCTTTTACAAAGTCAAAAAACGCTTGATTACTGGTGTCTTCGACTTCATAATAGATTGAATCCATAAATTCAGAAAATCCGCTGGTGAATCCCTGCGCGAAATTTTTGACGAATCCTTTAACATTTTTGAGGGCATTATTGAGCATGGCCATAGGGAATAAATAAGGATTTGTTTCCCTATTCTGATACCTTAAAGGTCGCCATAATGGCCCTTGACTTATTGGTTATCAGCCTATTATGAATTTACACGGATTTAAACTCTTTCCCTGTTATCTCTTCCCCAACGGGGGTAAAAAGGCAGAAAATCCTTATAAAA
>JBBRUB010000545.1:0-3688 GCA_038248175.1 Cytophagales bacterium
ACCGACCCTAATTTCTCGTATGGTGGCTTTACGGGCGGGTTCCTCAACATGGGACCCATGACTGTAGCGACGCCCGAAGGCCCATTTACATTCCGGGTGTGGCGGTCGCTGAATGCTAACCTGGGGAACATCACCGTAACCATGACCCATTAATCATGTCGATTGTTGCCAAGCAATTACACCGCCCCTTTCAGACGCCGTTTGAGCGCAACCTTTCTCCCGTGCCGGATGCCGTTTTTGGCACCCGTCCGGTTACGAACGGTGGGCTTTCGTTTCGGCTGGGTCGTATTCGGTTTGAGGTGCCGGGCGTTTTGGGCGTGGTCATCGACCGCTCAGTCGATTACAGCCGCACCTTGTCCAAGTTTCGCAACGCGCAGGGCATTATTAATGGCGGAACGCAGTCGGTTGGCGCGGGGTTGCCGGTCTTTTTCAACCGGCCCGACGACATCGAAGTCGTGGACGTAGCCGTGCTGCCTAATCGCGTTTGCCGGATCAGCTACGAAGACTTTGCCGGGAAACATCCCGATCTGCGCAGCCCGTATGAGTTGACCGTGCTGGTTGAGTACATCGAAACATCGCCCGAACTCGAAAGCCTGGAACCTGAAATTCGTCGTCGTATCTACGAAGATTTGGCCTTGTCGGGTTACTTCCTGCTCGAAGTCGATCCCGACAAATACCGCGCTGACGCCAATTACTCAGCTGCCCAGGAGACCGCCAAACGGCTCAACCAGGAAAGCTACGTGGGGGGACATAACTACATCGAACCCCAGATCAAATACCCGCAGCCGCCCCAGCCGCCTGCTCAACCCGAACGCCTGCCATGACCGAAACGACCGCTATCCGCAAACTCGATACGATGCAGCAGGAGTTACGCAAGCCTGGCTACACGTTCGACTACCGCGACTTCAATTTACAGCCGCAGCAGACCCGAATCATTGACGCTACCGACCTCATTTACTTTGTTTCGGACGAGGTGGACGACAATATCGTGGTGCGCAGTGAAACCGGCGTCTATGACCGGACTACTACCAACAACGCCGAGTCGATTCACCACCACACCGGACGGATCACGCTGGAAAATCACTCGCTGACAGCGGCTCAATACGTCGTTTTTTACGTCGGTATCTGGCATTGACATCGGTGAACCCGGTTTACAGCCGGTTTACAACCCTATTACGGACCCCTGTACAGACGCATTACACGCCGGTTACGGACCCATTACAACCTAACTACTACCCAGCTAACTGACCCTACACCATGACTACGATGCAGATAACCGCCCACATTCCGCAGGAAGAAGGGGTTAAAATTGACGAAGAAGCGCAGGCACTCGGCACCTCACGTACTGATTACATCAAGCAGTTGGTGCTGCAACGCCACGGTAAAACGGTTCAGATTGCCAACGCCGACGCCGAAAAGATACAGGCCCGGATGGAAGGCAAAATCGAAATTCTGAGCGATCAGAATGCCCAGCTGCAACGCGACCTGGCGTCAGCCAATGAAGGCAAGGGGCTGAACGGCATAGAGGTCGATAAAAAATCGACTAAACGCCAAATAGACGAAGCGTTAGAAGCGTATAAGGCCGAATCAGAACTAAAAGGGCTGCGCGAAAAGGTCGAACAGTTACAGACTGATTTGGACGTTGCCGAAGATGAGCGCGACGACTACAAAGCCAAAGCGGACGACAACGCCCGCACCGCCATGTGGATCGAGAAAGGCGGTCAGGCGTTGGAAGTCGTTGGACGGATTGCCCCCAAACCGGTAGAGAAAATAATGAACGGCCTGGCTGGTTTGCTGGGCAGTGGTGAGGGGAGCGGCCTGAACGGTACCGACCTGTCGGACGAGGATCAGATCGCGTTGAACGCGGGCAGAACCGTTATGCAGGCGATTGGCGAGGAACACCGCACGGCGGTAATCGAACTGATACAGTGGATGGCCGCAGCCCCTAACGTGATTGGTCAAATCCGCAACGGAAAGGGTTTTCAAAAGTGGTATTCACAACAGCAAACCCCCGCCTGACGCCATGAAAACGATACTGGTACCCGTAAAAGTCGAACTATCGGCAACCGACAACGAAGCGGACATCCGCGCCAAACTCGATACATTCTGCCTGACCGGAGCGGGGATAACGTACCTCGATAACGAGTATAAAAAACCGGTAAGCCTGGTTAAATCAGCCTGTCATAAATTCCTTAAACGTGTAAAGTGATGCAACAGCAATTTATTTTCTTCGTCGTGGCCTGGGTCTTGATGCTGACCTACTATCTGTTACTTCAGTACTACGACCAGCGGCAACGACCCCGGCGGATGGACTTCCCCGCTGGCATCGACTGGTCGCTTTGGGCGCAGCTGTACGAGCAACTGTATTTGCCGCTGTTGGGCCGGGTTCGCCGGTTTTGGCGGTACTGCCGTCGGCATTTTGGCTTTGGCATTGGAATTCTTGACCTATGAAAAAGCACAAACGCAGAAAACCGCTTGGGGAGGTGGTCGATGAGCGGCAGGTGGTAGTGGTGCGGCAACCCCGGCGCAACCTGAGTGCTGGCCTGCTCAAAAATCAGGCAGATGATTCTGTTCTGGCATCGACGCTGAAATGGGGCATTGCCATTGGCGTAGCCTACTACGGCGGGCGGTATCTGGTAGGAAGTATCAGCAAGACCCGCACGGAAACCGTTCTGGCGCGGGAAGAGGACCGGGCCGCAACCACCACCGGCACCGCATCGGCGTTGGCCGGTCGGCTCAAGCAGGCACTGTCTGATTGGGGAAATAGCGACGAACAGGTTGTCTGGGACATTTTCGAGGGACGGCAAATCACAACCCGCGAGTATCTGTTGGAAGTGGCCACGTCGTACAAGATTCAGACGAAAGGACGGGTATTAATCGACGATCTTTATAACCTGCTTGATTCCGCTTACGAGATATGGAAACCCGACTGGAACCGACTGAAACCCACCCTCGATAAAATCATGCGGACTACCCGCGTCGTAAAGAAAAAATAGCCATGACCACTGCACAGCAGAATGACATCGTAAAAATTGGCTTAGTCGGCGGAGCCTTTTACCTGGGCTATCTGGCCTATAAGAAAAACGTCGGTGGTGTACAGGATTTCGTGGAAACGAACCTGCCGGACCTGTTACCGGGCGGTACAGCCAGCCCTGCCGCATCGGTACCCGCTGCGTTGTTCCCGCTCAAACGCGGTACGCGCAACGAATACGTGCGTCAACTGCAAAAGCACCTCAACGTGGGTGCCGACGGCATTTTCGGCCCTGCTACCGAAATGGCTCTATTTCAGCGGTACGGACGTAAAGAGGTAGCGTCGATGGCCGAATTGTCTGGTATGCTCAATACGGGCGTAGCTATGCCAATCCCTATTCCAACAACGCCCCTGCCGTCGGCTCCCGCGCCTATACCAACCACGCCGACCCCATCGGCACCACCCCGCGCTGCGTATGATGCCAGGTATGGCCTGTTTCCGCTAAAAGTGGGGAGTAAGGGTCAGTACGTCCGTAACCTGCAACAGCACCTCCGCGTCACCATCGATGGGGCATTTGACTCCGGCACTCAAAAGGCGTTGCAGGCCCGGCACGGCGTAACGCAGGTAACGAGTTTTGCCCAGCTAGATTTGTACCTCAACGGCCCGCTGCCAACGCCCTCGCCGGCGAAGCCAGTCAATCAGACTATTCCGCAGGCA
>JBBRUB010000546.1:0-3674 GCA_038248175.1 Cytophagales bacterium
GTATATGGTCGGTAATCAGGGTTCCGATACGCTGATGCATAACAAGTTTGCAATTATCGACCTCAAAAACACCATTACCGGCTCATACAACTGGAGCATCCGGGCGCAGCAAAACCACGAAAATATCACCATTACCACAGACGGCCCGGACCTGGCCCGGCAATATTATCAGGAATTCAACCGGCTAAAAACCCGCTATCTGTCGCCAGTTAATCCGCAGTCTGCCGTTGATATGGGGCAGTTGCTGACCCGCTTCGATGTAATTCTGGGACTGATTCGCCTGGGAGATTACGCGCAGGCCCGTTTGCAAATCGACTTCTTTCTGGGGTTATCTGTCCCGGCTGAGGTGACGGTTATCGTTGAGCAGTTTGAGCAGGGGCAGTATGCCGAGGCCGCCCGGATTATTGGTCTCTTCCGAACGGCCCATCAGCAGGTAGTGCGTTACGACGACGAAGTGGTTTTCTTCCTGAAACTCGAACTCAAAACGCTTGAGCAGGAAGTAGTTGCGCTGGAAAATCAGAAGACGGATTGTGAGCGAATGATTGACGAATTTGTTCGTCGGTACCACATCGAGTTTGAAGACGTACTGCTTGAAAAAGCCCGTCTGAAACTTCGTTATGACCAACTCCGGGGCCGTATTGCATCGGGGCAGACGAAAACTGACTACGAAGAATTTCGGGAAGACCTAAATCAGAAACCCGCTTTCCTGCGTCCGGCGTTGACTGCCGATGACGAACAGCAGCTTAAAGCACAGTACCGTAAAGCTGTAATGCTCTGCCACCCCGATAAGGTGCCAAAAGAACACGAAGCCATAGCGCAGCAGTATTTTACCCGACTTGCTGATGCCTACCAGCGAAACGATACGCAAACCGTAGCGGCCATTTTGCAACAACTTGAAACGGGTATCTGGCTTAGCGGCAACTCCCTGGCCGATACCCTCACCGAACGGGAGCAATTGCACGACGCCATTGCGAACCTACGCCGACGTATTGATGAGTTGAAAGCGGACATAGACGGGATACTGGCAAACGAGCATTTCGACCAGATCCCCCCCGAAGACGACTGGGAAACTTTTGCCGAGACTGAACGCCAAAATTTACAGAACGAAATAGACCTGCTCACCTCAAAAATCAACTACTATGAGTCCCAGCAACAGTAATCTGCCCGCCACAACAGGCGAAGCAAAATCGTCAACCAGTTCGCTGAATCGAACTCAAAGTTTCAGGCCAAAGTCATCCCCCAAAGCGAATGCTCAGGAGCTTTGTCTGCTTGTATTGGATGCCAGCGGTTCTATGGCAGGCACTGCCGATGGTGGTCAAACAAAAGCTGACGCGGTCAATGAAGCGGCTCGCGGCCTGATTAATCGGTTAAATGCCAGCAGCAAGCGGGCGAATTTCCATGTCGGTGTAATCAACTTCGATACCCGTACCGTTATTCGCCAGGCCGCGATACCCATTTCAACCGTTAGTTTATCGGTATCGGTGCTGGAAATGAGCGACTTGGGTCACGCTACTAACATTGGTAATGCCCTTGAAACAGCGTATGAAATGAGCATTGATTTTCTGAGCAGAGAACAGCCGGGTGGTCTGAAACACAACGTAGTAATCATGGTGCTCTCAGATGGCTTGTGCCATCGCTCAGACCTTACACGCCAAATAGCCGGACGTATCAAGGAGACACACCGCATCAATAAGCTGAAAATTGCTACGGTTCTGTTTCAAGGGCTGGCTGACGATGACGACGATGAAGAATCTGCCGCTGCCAGTGATTTGCTACGGGAAATTGCCTCGACCAAACTCAGCGGTGAGGTTTGCTTTACCAAAACTAAAAACCCGGAAACACTTCGTCAATTTCTCATCGCAAGTTCGGGCGTTGATCAACAATCATGAATATCAGCAGCATTCATCAACTGAAAGGGCAGGACTTCTATGCCCAGGCCAAAGGAGACGATTGGGAAGCAGTTATTTTGGCCGATGGTATTTCGGCCACGTATCGCGCTGAATGGGCGGCAATATTTGCCGTTACTATGCTGGTTGAACGCATTAAGAACGCTGACGGAAACGTTGCTGCCGAATTTTTTCAGAAATCTTTCGCTGAGTTACCCGGACAAATGAGGCAACAAATACCCCTGGACTTATCGCCTACACCAACAGCAGAACAGATTGAACATGGCTTCGGTACGACGCTGATTTGCGCGGTGCGCAAAGGCGAAACGTATTGGTTTGCCTATGTGGGTAACGGTGGTATTATCCACCTGCGAAGCCGGTACTTGCATCAAGAAGAACATAGTTACCCCGTACCCTGGTCGGCCATTAATCTGCTTAATCCGCACACCATTGAGCAGGACGGGCAGGAACGGCTTTACCGCTATATCTCGCCCGGCTCCCATAATTCGCAGAATCGTATAATTCCAACCGTACTTTGTTTGACTGAGAGTCCCGGTTCGGGCGATTATTTTATTCTTTGTACCGACGGTATTTTCTCCAGCGATCACCTGCCGTTTACCAACGACGACGAGGGTGGCATCTGGTTGCGCTACGAACGGCGGTTGACCCGCCTGTATGAGTTATTGCGTCGGGAATCACAACCAACACAGGAGGATTTGGACATGTATTTGCAGGAATTACATGATGCTGATCAACTCGATGATGACGCAACAATCAGCCTTTTGTGGAATGCCTAACCTATAAATCCATGCTATTTGAAAACATTTACGACCTGACGTTGACCGGATTTTCCTGGCTAAATACCCCATTCAGCGAGTTAGAAACACAAGAGGGTATGCTGGGTACTGGCAACTTTGGTGAGGTCTATGAAGTCTATTCTCTGGATGACATTGAGCCAGACTATCAGTTGGTTGTCAAGCAATTTAAAGGACCGACAGACAGTCAGAAAAAGGGCTTTGCAACCATTGTTGAATTACAGAAGCGACTTCAACAATACCTGCAAAAGTCTTATCCAAACAACCCGGACGGTTTTTTACGGCAGTATCCGGGGTTGCTGGCATTGCCGCTCTGTTCGTTCCGTTCCACACTTAATGGCGAGGACGTTTTAGCCTATTGCAGCCTGAATCTAAACGGAGCCGGGTTTGTGGACTTAGAAAAGCTGGGCGAAGCAACCTCAGAAGCCGACCTGCTGATAGACAGTTACATGGTCAAACGATTTGAAACCCGGCTATTGACGGGTTATCGGTTTATTTCTGCGTTGGCTTTTCTCAAAGATGAGTTACGTTTTCAGCACGCTGATATTAAGGCCGAATCGGTTTTTATCAATCTTGAAACCAACGTAGCTGCACTTATCGACTTTGACGGGGGTGTAGCGTATAGTCGCTTTTTGACAAGGCCAACCACCTTCGGCACGCTAAGAGATTTGTGGCTGGCCCCGGAAATAGCTGAAAGTGCAGACAATGAAGACCATAATAGGACTCATCCTGTTAGCTGGGAATCAGACTACTGGTCGGCTTCGGTTGGGTTGTACTATCTGCTGGATTTACACCTTCCGTATCAATTTCTTGAGCAAACGTCAAACGCTTATCAGGATTATTTCAATCGTTTTACTTGGCCGGAAGCCGATTATCAGGGAGAAGAGGAGTGGATAGACTACCAAACTGGTTTTGTCAATAAACTGCACGGTTCGGTAACCGCGCTGTTTCGGAAAACGTTTGGTAAGGGCTA
>JBBRUB010000547.1:0-3672 GCA_038248175.1 Cytophagales bacterium
AATGGTGAGCAGCGTGGTTTTGCCGGAACCATTGGCCCCCACAATGGCTATTTTGTCTCCCCGGCTAATACCAAAGGTCAGGTCGCGGAACAGCGTCCGGTCACCGTAGGTCTTGGTTAAATTTTCGGCTGATAGGTAATTCATATACAATAGAGTCGCCCGTCACAAGTCAACGGGCAGGCAAAAGAAGTAAGTTCAGTGTTTCAAGCCGCTCAAATCCATTGTCGGCGGTTAATAGCGGCAGGCCAGTCACTACCGCAGACGCAGCTACGATGGCATCCATCAACTTCATGCGGGTCATTCGGCGAATGCGAATTGCTTCCGCTTTCACTTGTGAGTTTAACTCGATAATGATGCAGTCATCCAGCAGCAACCTTATCAATTTTCGGTCTTCGGCTGGCTGATTGGGTTTGCACTGCATTTCCATCTCTGTAATTTCAGAAATATAGATTGTTTTTCCAGCTAACAATGTAGCTACCAGTTCATCTCCTTCGAGCAGACGGATCAATACATTCGTATCAGCAAACAGGTCGGTTGTCTCACTCATCTCTCAACTCCCGTTGGTAATCGAGCGCGTCCTGCCCCCACTTTACTTTGCCTGCATATTTGCTTACATCCAGCTTCTTAGCCGGTTTCAACTGCCTGAGCTGAGCCGCGAGTTCTTCTTTGGTAGCTGTTTTACTAATTTTTATGGTCATGGCTTTACATTTTGCCGATACAGGTTGGATTGTCTGAGCGATAGCAAAGGTACGATAAAGGAAATCGTTCGTATTTTTGCCTGACAACCAGAAAACCCCAGATGCGCTTAAACCGTTTCCTCTCCCTATGCGCGCTAAGCGTTGGCGTAGTTACCGGCACGCTCGCTCAAACACCGTCGGATTTCAAATCCTATACTCAAGTTATTACAGGCAGCAACCAGACGTACCCAATGGCGACTGTTCCGGGTGGCAAAGTCCTGATGGGCAGCACTGCCGACCAGAAAGGTCATAGGACCGACGAAAGTCCACAGCATGGCGTAACCATCGCACCGTTCTGGATGGGCCGCTATGAGGTGACCTGGGATATTTACGACCTGTACACCACCAAGAACATCGAGAAGGAAATGGCCGCCCGCTACCCCGCCGGAGCCGACCTCAACAAAACCGATGCTACGTTGCGGCCCAGCCCGTCGTACGTCGATATGTCGTTCGGGATGGGACGGGCGGGGTATCCGGCTATTAATATGACGCAGTACGCGGCCATCAAATTCTGCGCGTGGCTCTACGACAAAACCGGCCTGTTTTACCGTCTGCCCACCGAAGCCGAATGGGAATATGCCTGCCGGGGTGATGATAAAAACGCTACGCTCACCTACTCGTTCGGCAACGACGCGAAGCAGTTGGGTGACTACGCGGTGTATAAAGGCAACAGCGACGGCAGTTATAAGAAAATAGGCACCAAAAAGCCCAACTCCTTCGGCCTGTACGACATGCACGGCAACGTCATGGAATGGACGCAGGACCAGTACATCGAGGATTATTATAAGCAGGTGGCCGCTAAGAAAGTCAGCGAACCCTACGCGCCGACCACCGCGCTCTATCCGCATTCGGTTCGGGGCGGCTCGTGGGACGACGATCCCGAAACGCTGCGGTCAGCGGCCCGCACGCCCTCGGCCCCGGCCTGGAAAATGCTGGACCCGCAAAGCCCTAAATCAGACTGGTGGCTAACCTCGGCCTCGTTCGTCGGTTTCCGCGTCGTCCGCCCGCTCAAAACGCCCACTCAGGAAGAAATTCAGGCGTATTATGACGTAAAACCAATGAAGGATTATTGATTATTGAGCGAATTGATGGGTGAGCAAATTAGCGAAGGCAGTCTAATCAATTGTTCACTTTATTTCGCCTGTATATTTATTCACTCACTCATTCACTCATTTACTCATTCACTCATTAATTATTCTCCTCGGCGCAAACCTCGGCGACCGTGTTCAAACTCTGCGCCGGGCGGCAGACCTGCTATCGGAACGCGTTGGGCTGGTAGTACAGGCGTCGGGCCTGTACGAAACGGCGGCCTGGGGGGTGGTGGACCAACCGGCGTTTTTAAATCAGGTACTGTTGCTCGAAACAGAGTTGGAACCGGAAGCGGTGCTGGACCAAACTCAGGCCATCGAAACCGAACTGGGCCGTGTCCGGCATGAGCATTGGGGCGCGCGGCACATCGACATCGACATCCTGTACTACGATCAGCAAATTATCCAGACCAGCCGCCTGACCGTGCCGCACCCGTATTTGCATCAGCGACGATTTACACTCGTGCCGCTGGCTGAAATCACCCCGGATTTTGTGCACCCATTGCTCGGCAAAACGGCAGTTGAGTTGTTAAGAGAATGCGTTGATATGAGTGATGTGAAAGAAATTTGACCAAAAATCTCTGTGAATCTCCGTGCGTCTTGGTGCATCTCTGCGGTCTGTCACTGAGGTGTCATAAACCCTTCATCGTGAGCGATAGCGAACACAACTAAACTTGTACCTTTGTAGTCAACCTGTTATCAAAACACCGATCATACCATGTCTGCTTTGCTTGATACCATGATGTTAGCTGACCGCATCAATGCGCTGGAGGAATCATCTACGCTGGCGATGACCAAAAAAGCCCGCGAACTGGCCGCGCAGGGCCACAAAGTAATCAGCCTGAGCGTAGGTGAGCCGGATTTTAAAACGCCCGCCCACATCTGCGAAGCCGCTAAAAAAGCCATCGACGACGGTTTCCACGGCTACTCGCCCGTAGCTGGCTATCCCGACCTGCGCAAAGCCATTGCCGACAAGTTCAAACGCGACAATAACATCGACTGGAAACCCGAAAACATCGTAGTCTCTACCGGTGCCAAGCACTCATTGGCTAACGTTATTCAGACGCTCATCAACCCCGGCGACGAGGTCATTATCTTCTCGCCTTATTGGGTTAGCTATTCTGAAATGGTGAAACTGGCCGAGGGCAAGACAGTGGTGGTTGATGGCCTGTTCGAGAATAATTTCAAAGTGACGCCGGAGCAGTTCGAAGCCGCCATTACCGACCGCACCCGGATTGTGATGTACGCATCGCCCAACAACCCAACCGGCACCATATACACCGAAGCTGAGTTACGGGCCATTGCCGACATTGTGGCCAAACACGAAAATATATACGTCATGGCCGACGAGATTTACGAGTACATCAACTTCACGCCCGAAGGTCATTTCAGCATAGGTTCCATTCCTGAAATTGCCGACCGCGTCATCACCGTGAACGGGGTGGCGAAGGGCTTTGCTATGACCGGCTGGCGCATTGGCTACATTGGCGCGGCCAAATGGATTGCCGATGGTGTCGAGAAATTACAGGGGCAGGTAACGTCGGGTACCAATTCCATTGCGCAGAAGGCTACCGTGGCCGCCCTCACCGGCCCGCTGGAGCCAACCATGGAGATGACTAAAGCCTACCATCGTCGGCGCGATTTGGTGGTGGGTCTCCTCAAAGATATACCCGGTTTCCGCACCAACGTACCCGAAGGTGCTTTTTACGCCTTCCCGGATATAAGCTACTACTATGGTAAGTCGGACGGGACGACGATGATTAACAATTGCGATGATTTTGCCGAGTGGCTGCTCAATACCCAATTCGTCTCCACGGTGGCCGGATCGGGGTTTGGCGCTCCCAACT
>JBBRUB010000548.1:0-3669 GCA_038248175.1 Cytophagales bacterium
AAACATAAACAATGAATATTGGGTTAGATATTATATTTATAATAAGATATTCGATAAGAAATTCATCTTTGTTCCCGACAGTATCGTCGAGGCAAACCTTGTTCAGATACCCACGTTGGGTCTGGAAGGGATTTTGCATGAGTGACCTACCAGAAACAAAACCCACCTTTTATTTATCACGGGCTAATGTCCGTGACCACCAATGAAGAACCAAAAACCAACATCCAATAAATACACTAAGTCCGCAACAGACAAGCCTACGTCAGGCCGGGTTGCGAATGGCCGGGCCAATACGCCCGCCAGAGCAGCAAGTTCCCGGCCCCGCGAGCAGGGCATCGACAAACCAATTCGTCCGGTGCCGCAAAACGATACGTATCTGGACGAGTTGAAAGCTGATTTGCTGTCTTTCCTTCAGATTAACGATAAGAAAACGTTCTCGCAGGAAGAAATTCTGGAGCATTTCGGTGTTTGGGACCGGCGCACCATTTTCCTGATGCGCGGTTTGCTGGACGAACTTGCCGGAGAGGGCAGCATCAGTCAGCAGTCCGACAAAACCTACCGCGCCGACGCTGACACTAACGCCACCGAAGGCATGGTCGATCACGTCAATGCTCGTTTCGCCTTCGTCATTCCGGTTTCGCCACTTGGTACGCGGGGCGACCGCGACGACGATATCTGGGTCTCTACCGATGATCTGAACGGAGCCGTTGATGGCGACCGGGTTCAGGTTGTTGTTTTTGCCGATTCGCGTAGCGGATCGGGGGGGGGGCAGGCACGTCGGCGTATCGAGGGGAAAGTGACCGGCATTCTGGAGCGGGGCCGTGCCGAACTCGTCGGCAGTATTGAAGTGTCACCAAACTACGGGTTTGTGGTGGCCGACAGTCGCAAGATTTACGACGATATTTTTATCCCGAAAGAGAAACTCGGCGGGGCTAAAGACGACGAGAAAGTCATTGTCCGCATCACGAAATTCCCCGAGCCGGGTAGCCGCAAACAGCGGTTCGAGGGCGAGGTGGTAACGGTACTGGGCAAGGCGGGCGAGAACAACACCGAGATGCACGCCATCCTGGCTGAGTTTGGCCTGCCCATCGACTTTCCTGAAGCTGTAGAAGCCGAAGCCGAAGCTATTCCCACCAAAATTGCCAAAAAAGACATCGCCAAACGGCGCGACATGCGCCAAACGACAACTTTTACCATTGACCCCGTTGATGCGAAGGATTTTGACGATGCCCTGTCGGTAGTGGTACTGGATAATGGCAATTACGAAATCGGCGTCCACATTGCCGACGTTACGCACTACGTCACGCCCGGTACGCTGCTGGAAGAGGAAGCCTTCAAACGCGCTACGTCGGTCTATCTCGTGGACCGTGTGGTGCCGATGCTGCCCGAAAAACTCTCGAACGGTCTGTGTTCGTTGCGGCCTAACGAAGACAAACTGACTTTCTCGGCAGTGTTTGAACTCACGCCCGACGCCCAGATCGTAAAGGAGTGGTTTGGCCGTACCATCACGCACTCCGACCGTCGGTTCAGCTACGAAGAAGCGCAGGACATCCTGAACAACAACCGGGGCGACTTCCTGACTGAACTGCAACTGCTGAACGAACTGGCCTATAAACTCCGCGCCGAACGGTTTAAAAACGGAGCCATCAACTTCGAAACGAACGAAATCCGGTTCAATCTGGATGAGAACGGCACCCCGCTGGGGGTTTACACCAAACTGCGGCAGGACACCAACAAACTCATTGAAGAGTTTATGCTGATGGCCAATAAGCGCGTGGCCGAGTTCGTACACACGCTGAGCAAAAAAGGGCAGGAAAACGTCATGGTCTATCGCGTTCACGAAGAACCCGACCGCGACCGGCTGGCAAAATTTGCCGAGTTTGCCAGTAAGCTGGGCTTCAAACTCAAGACCGACGAAGAACACTTATCCGGCTCGATGAACAAATTCATGCACAGCATTGAGGGGAAACCCGAAGCCGGCATGTTGTCGCAACTGGCGGTCCGTACCATGTCGAAAGCGCGGTACAGCACCGACGATTTAGGGCACTTTGGCCTGGCCTTTGAGCGGTATTCGCACTTCACCTCGCCTATCCGTCGCTATCCCGATATGATGGCGCACCGGCTGTTGCAGCACTACCTGGACAAAGGCAAACCCGTTGAGCGCGAGCCGGTAGAGCAGCAGTGCCAACACGCATCGGCCCGCGAAAAAATGGCTTCCGACGCCGAACGGGCCAGTATCAAATACAAGCAGGTCGAGTTCATGAGTCTGATGGATACTGAGCGCACCTTTGCCGGGGTTATTTCGGGCGTTACGGAGTTCGGCATCTTCGTGGAAATTACCGAAAATAGCTGCGAAGGACTCGTGCGAATGCAGGATTTGAGCGACGATTTTTACGAGTTCGACAAAGAGAACTACCGTATTATTGGGCAGCGTACCAAGAAGATGTACACCTTTGGCGATGTGGTGGAGGTACGCGTGAAAGAAACAAACCTCGCCCGCCGAAGCATGGATTTCGCCCTCGTGGGTGGCAACACCAGCCGTGCCCAAACCAGCGATTTCAACCGCAGCCGCTCCGGCGGACGTACCGAAGCGCGTTCGTCATCGCGCGGCAAATCGGGTTCGGGCCAGAGTAAGGAGCCAGCCGCCAAAGGCCAGAACCGGCGCGGTGGGCGCGGGAAGCGGTAAGATCAGTTAGGTTATAGATGTGAAAGAATATGGATAAATTCATGCAGGAAGCCATCGCTCAGGCCCGTAAAAGCCTCGCCGAAGGCGGTATTCCCATTGGCTCGTCGCTCGTGAAAAATGGCGAGCTGGTAGCATCAGGGCATAACAAGCGGGTGCAGGAGAACAACCCAATTCTGCACGGGGAGATGGACTGCCTCAACAACGCCGGGCGCGTTGGCTCGTTTCGCGACACGGTTATTTATTCCACCCTGATGCCGTGCTACATGTGCGCCGGGACCATTGTGCAGTTCAAAATTCCGAAAGTCATTGTGGGCGAGTCGCGGACGTTCAGTGGTGCGCGGGCATTTATGGAACAGCACGGTGTGGAAGTGATAGACCTCGATCTGCCCGAATGCGTTGAGATGATGGAGCAGTTCATTGCTGACAAGCCGCAACTCTGGAACGAGGATATTGGCGAGTTATAGTAGGTTATTGAGCAGGTATTTACGTTACTATCGATGCGGTTTTCGTCTTACAGAGGCCCATTACGTAACGAAGTATTACCTTGCAAGCCGTTCAGACCTTTACTTTCCTATTTCTTCTGTTTATTTCCAGTACAGCAACAGCGCAGAGGTCGCGCTACTGGGAAAATACGCCCGGCACCTGGCTATTTAACGCTGGTTTAGGCGTAACCCGCTATACCGGCGATTTGAATGAACCGGGCGATCTGAACCATTTTCAGGCGGGAGTAGCCGCTAATCTGGCCATTTCGTACCGGCTGTCCCAGCAGGTGTCTCTCCGGGCCGAAGGGCAGCTTTACCTCATTCGCGGGGATCAGACTCATACCCGTAATTTTTACAATAACCTGTCATTTATCAGCCTGAACCCCGATATATGGGCGGGGGTGCAGGTTGATCTGTGGCGGGCCGACGATGCCCACCGTGCTCATATCCCGTACATGCTGGCGGGCGTTGGGCTGACATATATGACGCCAAGAACGTTTC
>JBBRUB010000549.1:0-3668 GCA_038248175.1 Cytophagales bacterium
GGCGGATGAAGAACTTGTTCAGGTCGTAATAGATGTTTTTGAGATGGAATACGTCGCCTACGCCATAAAGACCCAGTGAATCCGTAACAACACCCTGCTTCCGTTTTGTCTTGGCGTACTGCGATTTCTTGGTAGCGTACCGATCTTTCTGAGCTGTAATGGTATAAGGTGAATTTGGCTTGGTGTTGAACTCGTAGCCGCCGTCTGGCCCCGTTACAACGGTCTGTTCGGAGCGATCTTTATCATTACGCAGCGTCACTTTCACACCCGAAGCCGGTTTCTGGTTCACCTCGGTCTTGACTACGCCCTTCACAATTGTATTCTCCGACCGTTCGAGGTAAATCTTAATGTCTAACTCTGGCGAGCGCGACTGTGTAAGGGTCGAGTAACGCACACTGTTCATGGCGTAGCCTTCTTTAATAGCCTTGAACTCATATTCGGTATTGGTGTCGATGCAAAGATCAGTGCGGCCCTGCGTGTTGGTTACGCGAAGATCCTGGTTCGTGCCATCGCGCAGAATGCGCACGTCGGCACTTTCAAGGGCGGCCCCGGTTTTGGCGTCATACACCAGAATGTTCAGTTGCTTGCAGGTCCGGCGGAAGGCGTAGATGTCATCGTCGCTGATGCCCTTCTTGCGGTTGCTACTGAAATAACCTGATGTCCGGGTCTTATCGGTAATGATACCAAAATCGTCTTTGTCGGAGTTGATGGGAGCGCCCGCGTTTTCCACGCCTTTGTACGCCACGCCGTCGCGCAGTTCGGCGTAGAACACGTCCAGACCGCCCAGCCCTTCATGACCGTCCGAGGAGAAGTAGAGATTACCGGCTTCGTCGGCAAAGGGAAACATTTCGTTGCCCTCGGTATTGATTTCGCGGCCCATGTTCACCGGCGTGCCCCACTGCCCGTTGTTGTATTCTACCACATAGACGTCTGTGCCGCCGTAGCCACCGGGCATATCCGAGACGAAGTACAGCCGGCTGTCGTCGGGCGAGAAAGCCG
The DNA here is from genome assembly GCA_038248175.1 of Cytophagales bacterium. Lineage (GTDB taxonomy): Bacteria > Bacteroidota > Bacteroidia > Cytophagales > Spirosomataceae > Spirosoma. Next base: position 1,000 of record JBBRUB010000549.1, read on the forward strand.
GGTGACCTACCGAATATTCGCTGCTGTTGAAGGGCAGGTCTGTCTGATTCACCCACTTGCCGTTTTTATTGACTGCCGAGTAAAGTTTGAGTTTACGAACCCCGTCGGAGCTTTTGCCGGTTTTGCCCTTACTGCCGTTGTTGCGGGTAAAGACAATGAAGTTCTGATCTTTCGAAAACGTCATTGGTCCCTCGTGATACTTGGTATTCAGCGTTTTGCTGAAAATTTCGGCCCTCGTCAGTTTCTGTGGCTCTTCAATGGTTTCGGTGGTGGCTTTGCTGCCTGTACTGCCGCCCAGTACGGCGGTGCCGGTACTGCGGGTCATAATCGAGCCGGGTACGCGCAGTTGGGTGGTATCGGGGTGGAAGTATAAATCCAGAAACGGCGTCTGATTCCAGTTAAACACGCGCTTAATGGCTCCACCCTCGTCGCGGGCCGACACAAACGCCAGACCACCTTTGTAAAACATCGGGCTGAAATCGGCCTGCCGCGAGTTGATGGGCAGATCGAAGAGCCGGTACGATGACGAATCCTGATAGAAGCGGTTCATGTCCATATACGAGACCGTAAACCGGCGTCCGCGCAGGTCTTCTTTCTGTTTCTCGCCATACTGACTGTACAGCTTCTGCGACTCGCGGTACTTGCCGTTGCTGGCCAGAGACTGCGCGTAGTACAGATAGACTTCACTGTCTAAGTCGGTGTAATTTTTTGCCAGTTCGCTATAGACACGCTCGGCGTTACGCGTATCCTGAAGTTTACGGTAGCTATACCCCAGTTTAATAAGGGCATCGCGGGTGTCGGCGGGGTCCTTCTTTTTGTCGGCCCGCAAAAAATCTTCGTAGCCCCGGATGGCACTGACGTAGCTAAAATTCTCAAACTGCCGGTTAGCGGCCCGCAGTTTAGCACTCTGTGCCTGCGTGTTGAGGCTCCAGAGCGTTAGGATGGCGAGGAATAAAACCCGTACAAATCGGTTCATGAGTATAGTATTGAAAGATAAAATTGGGCCTTGCGCTGTTTCTATCAAAATGAATGCCAGAAATTAAGCGACTTCCGTTTATTGCTATCAGTATGCCCACGATTATAACGCTTCCCAATCCAATAAACCCGGTAAAAATTCGATCTCCTGACAATTTAGGAATCGAATTCTTAAATTGTCAGGAGATCGAATGGTGCCATGAAAGCCAGAATTCCAGTCAATAACGTAGTAAAATCCATTCTATCAACGCTTCCCTGACAACTACTCACTGATAATTGTTTCCATGAAAATGCGCTCGCAGGATTGGTTTGGCCGCACCGGTAAAGATGGCTTTATTTACCGCGCCTGGATGAAAAACCAGGGCTTTCCACACCACGAATTTGAGGGGAAGCCCATCATTGGTATCTGTAATACGTGGTCGGAGCTGACGCCCTTCAACGCCCACTTCCGCGACATAAGTAAGTGATTAATACCGTTCACGAAATAAATACAGTAACTACCTGTCAGTATATGTACATTACTCGCCAAAATTTTCATTATTTGTTTTAAATTTTACCTAACTATACTATGTCCCTTCAATCTTTATTAGCGTTGGCGGTGTGCTTTGCCCCTGTTAACCCAACACTCGGTCGAGATGTTACCCCCCCCCGTTGCGGGTAACCTGTGGTTATTCGTTAACACACCGCTCGATGCTTCCCCGAGCTTCTTTTGCCTAGTATGTTGGCCACTTAGATGGCGTTGACTGCAATGTGGCGAGTGGTTGGGCTGCCGACCGTTCCCAACTGAATGTGCCAATTGACGTGACCATTTTTATCGATGGAAATGCAGTCGCTACCATACTGGCCAATGGCAATCGGCCAGATGTAGGCAGTGTACTGGGTGATAATGGCTTTCACGGATACCAGTGGAACATTCCGGCTCAATACAAAGATGGTAATCCCCATACGGTAACTGCCCGGTTTGCGGGAAGTAGCCAGGAACTGAGCAGTACGCCCAAGTCGCTGAATTGCGTCGGCTCTGGTAATCCCAACCCGCCGACTCCGCCCACAAATCCCAACCCACCAACGACAGGCTCCTTAAATCCATACTCTGGGGATGCCTATTTTGTGAATGGCGTGGTGGGCATTGGCACTACCAACGTTGGTGACCGCAGTGCTTTGCTTTCGGTGAAAGGAAAAATTCGGGCGCAGGAAATCCGGGTCGAAACCAATAACTGGCCCGACTATGTATTTGCCCCCGGATACAAATTGCCCCCGCTACCCGCGCTGGAAACCTACGTAAACACCCATCGCCATTTGCCGGGTGTTCCCTCAGCGCAGGAAGTGACCAGAAATGGCGTGTTGCTGGGCGATATGAATGCCCGGCTACTGGAAAAGATAGAAGAACTGACGCTGCAACTCATTGCGCTGGAGAAGCGCACTCGCCAACAGGAGCGGAAACTGGCCCGGTTCCGTCGCCAACGAATCTCTACACACACTCGTTAACGCCCCTGTCTGATGAAGTTACACGGTTTATTTTTGCTGTGGCTGTTGTTTGTGGGAGCGCGACCAGCCGCAATTGATTACACGACGATTGACGACGGTACCTGCCGATTCAGCTTTCCGGTCAGCTACCAAACCAATATAGAAGGGGATGTAGCTATGTACTCGAAAGAGGTAGGCGACATTACGTTCGATGTTCATCGTTTTTTTAC
>JBBRUB010000550.1:0-3654 GCA_038248175.1 Cytophagales bacterium
CAAGCATCAGCGAAGTTGAAAATAGGAGTGGTGTAATATTGTCCACCCCAAAGAGGCACCCAGTCAGGAACAAAGCCTTCCCAAAAATCTACAAATACCATGTCAATCACCTGCCCATGAAACCAGGGTGTGGGCGACCCGTAGGGTGCGTTGTCCAGAAAAACGCCGTAAAACGTACTGTCGATAACATTACCAACTGCCCCCGCCAAAATCATGGCCATCGCCCATAACAGTCCATTTGGGGCACCCCTATGAGCCAGATACACCAGATAATAACCAATACCAGCCATCGCAAACAGCCGGAATATGCTCAGCAGCAATTTGCCGTATTCGTGGCCCAACTGCATCCCAAACGCCATGCCGGGATTCAGGACGTAGTGCAACTTCAGCCAGTCACCCGATATTTTTATTTGCCCGGCAAAACCAGGTGCCATGTAATGATGAACAGCCAGTTTAATGCCCTGATCGATTGCAATGAGGATAAGAGCGAGCAGAAAAAAACGAAAGGGATTTTTACGAATCATAAAAAAGGCGGGCCAGCCGTTGGGCTGGCCCCTGTGTAAATAACAAAGGCATGGCCCGATGGTCACGCCTGTTCAGTCAAGAAATTATCTGTGTCTTTTCCGGCGTTTTAATTCGTCGCTCACCAGATTGAACTCCCGGCTACTTTGACCAGCTATAGACTTGTTCTCGTCGGCCCGGCGGAACAGATACGGCATCACAGCCTCAACTGGACCGTAGGGAACGTATTTAGCTACATTGTACCCGGCATCGGCCAGGTTATACGATATATTGTCGCTCATACCTAGTAACTGCGCGAAATAGATGTGCGAATCGCCATGGGCAATACCGCGTTCGTCCATGTGCTGCACGCAATACTGGCAACTGTACTCATTATGCGTACCCAAACAGATTGATACTGCGTCGCGATTATCGAGACAGAAATCGATAGCCTCGTTGAAATGGAGATCAGTATCTTCTTTCGTAGCCTGAATGGGGTCCTGATACTCTTCCTCGTGCGCCCGGAGCCGTTCTTTTTCAAGATACGCACCCCGCACTAATTTGGCACCGAGGAAATAGCCTTTGGCACGGGCCTCTTCAACATCACGTTTAAGATGAGGCAAACTTTCCCAGCGGTAGAACTGATACGTATTATAAACAACAGGCCGCTCGTGGTTGTAGCGGTCCATCATTTCGTAAGCCAGTGTGTCGATAGTATCCTGAATCCAGCTTTCCTCCGCGTCAATGAAGATACGTACGTTGCGCTCATAGGCCCGACGGCAAAGCATATCTACCCGTTTCAGCACCCGGTCAAATTCCGCTTTCTGTTCGGCATCAAGTGAGTTACCAACCTGTACCGCTTCCAGCAGATCGGTAGAAGCAATGCCGGTCACTTTAAAGACTGAGAATGGGATGTTAGCAGACTCACTGGCGCGTTCGATGGTGCGCAGAATTTCGAGCGTCGTTTCGTCAAAACTGCGCTCAGTTTCTTCGCCTTCAACCGAGTAATCGAGAATAGTACCTACCCGATATTTATGGAGATGACGAATGGTGCCTTCAGAATCCTGAATACTTTCACCCCCACAGAACTGGTCGAAAATAGTGTTTTTGATCAGGAAATTAATGGGCAGGTGCAACCGTAGGGCAATCTTTATGAGAAAAGTCCCTACATTTACCAACCATCCCTTGTTCATCAACGCAAAAAGCCAGTACGTTTTCTTGAGCTTGAAGTTTGACTGGCACGAAAAAGCAATCGAGGTATCGTCAAACGAAACAGGTTTTGGATTGGAGTTCCCAGTCTTATTCTGTTCCAGGTCCGCAGGCCGCACGGCGGCTTCCGGCATTGAGTTACTTGGGTTCGACATATCAATGCTCCGTTTGGGCGGTGCTACATCCATAGAGTTAGATGCGTGTCGGTTAACACGACCGAAAGATAAAACGAAATTTCGGTCTAACGGTTAACCCTGCCCACGCGAGTTGGTTAACAGACTAAATCTGAGTACGCTAAAATGAGAAAAATCAGCCTGATAAACAGCCGATTCTCTCAACTTATATACCGAAATTTGGGTCCGAAAAGTTCCCTATTTAATGAGTGTAGTTAAGACCTGAATACGCATAAATTTATGAAAGTCGATTTAGCCGTAGAGCCGCTTGATTCGTGGATTGATACCAACGGCAAACCCCTGATTATTGCCGGTCCGTGCAGTGCCGAGACCGAAGACCAACTCGTTGAAACCGCCCGGCAGCTTGCCGATTTAGGCGAAGTTCACGTAATCCGGGCCGGTGTCTGGAAGCCCCGCACCCGCCCCGGCAGTTTTGAAGGCATGGGCGAAGCCGCCTTACCCTGGATTCAGCGCGCCAAAGCCGAAACCGGCCTGCCCTTCGCGGTGGAAGTGGCCACGCCCGAACATATTGAACTGGCCCTGAAATACGGCGTCGATATTCTCTGGCTTGGTGCCCGCACCACAGTGAACCCGTTCAATGTACAGGAAATTGCCGATGCCCTGCGCGGTGTTGATGTACCGGTCCTCATCAAAAACCCAGTCAATCCTGATCTGGCCCTGTGGGTTGGTGCATTTGAACGGATTGCAGGCGCGGGTATCAAGAAACTTGGTGCCATTCACCGGGGGTTTGCCACCGGCGAAGACACCAAGTACCGCAACGTACCGATGTGGCAGCTCGCTATTGAACTGAAGTCGATCTTTCCGCAATTGCCTATCATTGGCGACCCAAGCCATATGGCGGGCAAACGCGCTTACCTCAACGAACTGGCGCAGATGGCGATGGACCTCAACTATGATGGCCTGATCGTTGAATCGCACATCGACCCCGACAATGCCTGGAGCGATGCGGCTCAGCAACTGACACCCACGGCCTTCGGCGAGATGCTCGATCACCTGCAAATTCGCCAGGTAGATTCCCCAAGCCCGGAGTTTCAGAATGCCATGGACCAAACCCGGCGCAACATCGACAATGTGGACCGGCAGATCGTCGAGATGCTGGCCGCCCGCATGGGTCTGGTCGAACGCTTAGCCGAGTACAAGCGCGATAACAACGTGACGCTCTTCCAGCCCGACCGCTGGACCGAAATCCTGAAAACCCGCGCCGACCTCGGCAAAAAGCTGGGCCTGTACCCCGAACTGGTTGAGGAAATCTATAAAATCGTGCATATGGAATCCATTCGGAAACAGACCGAAGTAATGAATAACGCAACGGTTTAGAAGGTGTAGCCCGTTAACAAAAGCGCTGTTGCCAAATGGATTGGTAACAGCGCTTTTTTGTTGTAGCCCAGACACTCTTGTCCGGTACCGAGGGCTAAAAAATGTGCTACTGTGTAAGCCTTCGGCTGCCGGAGAAGAATGTCCGACCTACACTAGAAAAGGCCCGTTCAGATGCTGAACGGGCCTTTTCTAGTACTAGTCAACGAAGTTACTTTTTCTTCGGCGCAGTGGCTGGTGTGGCTGGCTTTGTTGCGCTGCCACCTGTTGCAGCTGGCTGATTGGCGGCTGCGGCTTTGGCAGGGTCTATACCCATTTTGCGCAGTACCAACTCTGTAATGTTGTTTTCTTCAGGAGCAACCAGCAAAATTGGAATGGTGTTGGCACCAGCATCGAGGTTAAATACGTAGGTGTACCCTTCTGCCTTGGCCACTTC
>JBBRUB010000551.1:0-3637 GCA_038248175.1 Cytophagales bacterium
CGGATGACGCTCATCACGTCTGATCTGAACAGCGTGCCAAAGGCGTTACAACTATCGAAGCGCACGGTACAGACCATCCGCCAAAATCTGTTCTGGGCCTTCATCTACAACCTCATCGGTATTCCCATTGCCGCCGGGTTGCTGTATCCTGTCAATGGCTTTTTGCTCAGTCCCATGCTTGCGGGCGCGGCTATGGCCCTCAGTTCGGTATCGGTCGTGACCAACAGTCTGCGGCTGCGGTCGGCGAAGCTGTAAGCTGATTATTTTTTCATACGGGCCAGAATCGCTTTCATCCGGGCAACTTCTCGCTCCGGCGCTTCGGTGGTATCCCGCGCCAGTTCTGCACTTTGCAGAATTTGCGGGCAGATATATAGAATTTAGCTTTCACCCGTTGATCTCCCGGCCACAGTGCGGGCATCGTTTAGGTACGTGGCCTTTCTGATTGCGTATATGCTCGGTAAAGCCTGATACCAGAATACCCGTTGGCAGCGCGAACAGGCCAATACCAATAATAGCTGCCATCCCGCCAAGTAGTTTTCCCAATGGCGTGATGGGGTGCATATCGCCATAGCCCACCGTAGTCATAGCGTTGACGCCCCACCACATCGTAGCCGGAATGCTCGAAAATTGTGCAGGTTGCGCCGGGTGTTCAACGTAATACATCAGGCTCGAAATAATAACGAGTGCGAACATGACGAAGGCTATGCTGAGAATTAATTCTTCTTTCTTATCACTGACCACGTCGCGAATCAGCTGCACCGCCCGGGCGTAACGCGTGATGCGAAGCAGCCGAAAAATGCGAAACAGGCGCAGAATACGGATAACAGCAAAGTCGGTGGTGAAGAGCGTGAAATAAAACGGGAAAATGGCCAGCATGTCAATCAGCGCGGGGACCGACGTTACGTAGCGCAGCCGCCCCCAGAACCAGTGCTGATAGCGGCTATCTTCTACACACACCCAGATGCGCAGGAGGTATTCGACGGTGAAGAAACCCACCGAAAACAGTTCAAAATCAATGAATAGCTGTGCATGCCGGTGGTTGTAATCCGGCACGGTATTCAGAATAATGGCAATGGCGTTCAGGGTAATAATGGTAACCAGAACCACGTCGAACACTAAGCGAATACCCCGGCGTTTACCGGTCGAGGTTTCCAGAATACGGTAAAGCGTAGCGCGGGTTGAGGTATGGACAGAGGTCATGGCGATAGTGGTTGTGTTCGCAAGCTACGTACCAGCCGTCAGACATGATTTTAGTAGCGTAGAACCATCACACAAAAAAAGTGTTTATCTTATTGCAGGACCCGGATAATATCCCGAACATTGTCCGCGTTTTCTGCGTACAACCCATGGCTAAGCTCGTTTTTTTACCGACCTTTTTTCATACTACGCCAGTTCGGTTTAGGTCCGAAAGGACTATATAATTTCGGTTGCCTACGTGGCGACCTGCCTGCTCCCCTCTCTTTGCTTCCCGATTTAAACGTTTGTTAAATCAATGAATCCAACGGTTGCTTCGGCAAACCCCACTTTTTTGCGGTTCATACCCGCCCGTTTCACGTCGATGATTGCTTCTGAAATAGTTAATGACCAGTTTATGGTGCAGGTGGCCAATGAAAGCCACCTGTCTTTTGCCGAAACCATCTGCAACGAAATGGCCGAAAGTGCCCGCGCCCGCGGTACCGGCATTGCCAAACGTTCGCCCATTTACGTAATGGAAAAAATGCTGGAAGGCAAAGCCATTATTGCCACCACGCTAACCGGCAACTGGGTAGGCTTCTGCTACATCGAAACCTGGGAACACGGCAAATACGTAGCCAACTCCGGCCTGATTGTGCGACCCGAATACCGCAAAAGTGGCATCGCCACGCGCATCAAAGCCAAAGCGTTCGAGTTGTCCAGAAAGAAATATCCGGAAGCCAAGATTATCGGCATTACCACCAGCCTGGCCGTGTTGAAAATCAACTCCGACCTCGGCTACCAGCCTGTGACCCTCAGCGAACTCACCCACGACGAAGCCTTCTGGAAAGGTTGCCAAACCTGCACCAATTTCGACATCCTGACCCGCACCGAGCGCAAACACTGCCTCTGCACGGGTATGATGTACGATCCCGAAGAACATAAAAAGCCAGAGCAGAAGCCCGAAAAGTGGAATTTTGTAAAGGAATCCGGCCTGTATGCCCGCTGGATGCGCATCAAAGAACGTATCCTGCTCCGGCTCCACACCGACCGGCGCACCCGTAAATCTGAGCGTGAACTGGAATCCGTCTAAACCGGCAGCTTTGTCCTGACTCTCCCCTTTTTTCCTAACTACAGCCCGCTTCCTGTGGATATTCTGAACAGCCTCGTCCCCCTGCTGACGTTAATCGTACTGGAAATCATTCTGGGTATCGATAACATTATTTTCATCTCTATTCTGGCCGACAAACTACCTCCTGAGCAACGTGACCGGCTCCGATACTGGGGCCTGGGGCTGGCAATGGTCATGCGGCTGGCGCTGCTGGCACTCATTGCCTGGATTCTGAAACTCGATCAGACGCTGTTTACCGTAGCAGACATCGACTTTACGGGCAAAGGGCTGATTTTATTGGCGGGCGGGCTGTTTCTGATTTATAAAAGCACCAAAGAGATATACCACAATGCCGAACTCAACAACGATGCCAATGCCCCCAACACGGCCAAATCTACCTTTCGTGATCTGCTCATTCAGGTCCTGATTCTCGATCTGGTGTTTTCGGTCGATTCAATCATTACGGCGGTAGGCATGGTTGATGAACTGTGGGTAATGTACACGGCAGTGGTTATAACGGTCGGCGTAATGATGATAGCGGCCAAGCCCATCAGTACGTTCATCAGCAACCATCCGTCGTTCAAGATTCTGGCCCTCTGCTTTCTGCTGATGATCGGGATGTCGCTGGTGGCCGAGGGGTTGCACTTCGAAATACCCAAAGGCTATATCTATTTCTCGATGGCGTTTGCCTTTCTGGTCGATTTCATTCAGATAAAAACGGTTCCGGTGGGCACGAAAAAGGGGGAATAACACGCAAAGCCGGTCACGGATTACACCAGCCGCGTCAGCAATGACGCGGCTGTTTGGTTTACAACACCCCGCTCCTCCCCTGCAGCCCGCCCGTATGGATAGCCACAATTGTAGCCGTTTCGGGGAAGTAACCCTGCCGGGCCATGTCGCAGAGTCCAGACAGCATTTTTCCGGTATATACCTGCTCCAGCAATACACCCGTTCGCTGCTCAACATCCCGGATAAAGTTCAGCAGCTGGGGCGTGGTTCTGGCGTAACCACCGAAATGGTAATCGGTCAGCAACCGAACGCTCCCGCTTGGTTCCAGACCAAATGGCAACTGAAAATCGGGGGCTTTCAGCGACAGGAATCCCAGCACGGTTGTTTTGGGTAATGCCGACTGAACCAGACCGGCCATCGTACCTCCTGTACCAACGGCGCAGCAAACAAAGTCCGGAACCCGGCCCAGTTGCTCACTGATTTCGGGCAGGATTTCGGCGGTGCCAAGCCGGGCCAGTTCGTTGGTACCGCCTTCGGGAATGACATAGCACGGGCCGAACGTACGCTGCAACGTATCCAGCCATTCCGGGTCGTCTTTGCGCCGGTACGTTTCCCGATCAACAA
>JBBRUB010000552.1:0-3633 GCA_038248175.1 Cytophagales bacterium
GGGCAAGTGGTGGCGCAAGGTACGTTTCGGGAGTTGCAGCAACAAAATACCGGCTCGCTCGAACAGCTTTTTGCCCAGCTCACCGGCTCCGATACCCAAACCGGCGTGGCCGAAGAATTTATTCATACCATCAACCAATGACGAACCTGATTCTCTGGTTGCTGGCCCGAATGCAGCCGTTCATCCGCGCTGCCGGGGCCGATTATGGTCAACTACGCGCCATTGTGCAGGTAAAGCTGATGATGGACAGCCGCCGAAATACCGTTAATCTGGGACGATACGGCAAAAAAGCGAATGAAGAATCGAACAACGCTTTCCTGAAAACGCTGGCCATTTACGCCGTGCTGGGTAGTCTGCTGAGCATCGGAATGCTGGGCTTGCCGGAACCGGGTGTGCTGTTTTTTCCGCTCACGCTCCAGTTTGCCTACATCATGGCCCTTTGCGCCCTCACGCTCATCTCCGATTTCTCGACGGTTATTCTGGACTCGTCCGACAATCAGATTATTCTGCCACGGCCCGTGGACAGCCGGACGCTCTGGCTGGCGCGTATTGTGCACATTTCCAGTTATCTCACGGCCATTGCACTATCTGTTTCGCTGGGTGGGCTGCTGGTGGTGTCGTATCGGTTTGGGGCGTTGGCGGGCGTGGTGTTTCTGGTTATGGCCCTGCTGTCGGCGGTGCTGATGGTGTTTCTGACCAACGTATTTTACCTCGGGCTGATGCGGTTTATCAGCGAAGACAAACTCCGCGAGGTTATCAACTATGTGCAGATTCTGATGGCGATTTTGTTCTACGGTGGCTATCAGATTCTGCCCCGGCTCATGAACACGAACGACATGTTCAGCCGCGCTTTGCCGCACGAGTGGTGGCATTTTCTAATCCCACCGATGTGGATGGCCGGTGCCGTTGACCTGATTGCGAAACCGGCTATAGATACTACCCACCTCGCGTTTCTGTTGTTGGCCCTGACCATGCCGATACTTGGGTTGTGGGCCATGAACCGCTTCCTGACGGGTAACTTCGTGCAGCAACTGAGTAGCCTCGATCAGGAGAATCGCCCCGCTGCTGACGCAGGTGCTCCGGGTACGAAAGCAGTATCGGAACAGGGCAGCGGAGGAATTGTGGAGCAATTGGCGGGCTGGCTCACGCGCAATCCGCTGGAGCGGGCCGCGTTCGGGTTTGCCTGGCGCGTAACGGGCCGCGACCGTAAGTTCAAGCTCAAAACGTATCCGCAACTCGGTTTCGCACTGGCATATACGGTGGGGATGTCGTTTCAGAAAACGGGCGGCATGTTTTATCTCTTCGCCCTGTATTTTGCCGGGATTTACGTGATGGTAGCGCAGTTGCAGCTTAGCGTGTCGGATAATTACCGGGCGTCGTGGGTCTATGGCAGCGCACCCATCCGACAACCTGGCGACGTATTGGTAGGTTCGCTCAAGGCCCTGATTACCAAGCTTCTATTACCATTCTATATCCTGATTGCCGCGTACATTCTCTACCAGTTTGGTCTTGATAAAATCGACGATGTGCTGTTGGCATTTAGCAATTCGCTGGTGATGCTGATGAGTTCGGCGTTGCTGTCAAAGCGATATATGCCGTTTTCAATGGCGCAGGACGTCCTGAACCAGAACAACACAAGCCGGGGCATCCTGATTGCGGCTGTTCTCGGCGTAGTTGGTCTGGCCCATTTCGGCCTGACGTACCTGCCCTACGGCGTCTGGATTGCCCTGCCGTTCTCAATCGCCCTGTTCGCGTATCTGCTGGCAACGTACCGCAAAACGGGCTGGGAAAGCGTGGAAATGAGTGGGTAGTTGCTTTGTGATGCGGCTGGTTTCTGTCATGCTGAGGTACGAAGCATCTCTATTGCAGGGAATCTTTGTTGCAAGGAGATGCTTCGTACCTCAGCCACATCACAAAAAAACTCACTTCCCCTGGTCCACGAAATCCACCACTGTAACGTCATCGAGCCAGGGGCCTACGATGGCGCCGAATGCTTTGTGAGCGGGGTGCGGCAGGTACGTGTCGCGGTCGGCGGCATTGTTGAAGGTCAGGATAAAGGCGTGGGTCAGGCCCTTGTCGAGTTTTTCGGGGCTGTTGTTGGTGCCCCACTTGAAGCCTTTGATTTCCTTGATTTTTGAGGGCAGGGCTTCAAACGCGGCCACAATCTCGGCTATTTTCTCCGGCGTAGCGTCGGGTTTGAACTTGAACAGCACCACGTGTTGCAGCGTCGGTTTGGGCTTGCCGGTTTCGGCGGTGGCGTAGGTTGTCATGGTCAGAAGAGCCATCAGGCTCAGAAGCAGGGTTTTCATGGTCGTTTTGTTTTTCGCCAATGATACCTCGCTTTTAGGATAATGTCAAGCAGGAGTCGGTGCGCCGATGCGATCCATCCTACACTGCGCCCGTCACTTCGTTATAATCGAAATTATTTTATCACCCCTCTTGGCACTGATTTCATCGACCTCTCCCGAATTAAATACTTCATCGAACTCCCCCCGACTCACTTCTTTACCGTTGAGGTAAAAATGTTCGTATTGGTCTAACCCTTCAAAACCGTTTTTCGATAGCGTTGGCTGTGATCCTGAAGATTTCCCCGACTCATCCTCCAGTGAGAAATTGATTGGCAGGTTGTACCGCACATTCACGGCCTTTCCACTTTGCGAACCGGGTTTCCAGCGGGGCATTTGAGAGACGACACGTATTGATTCTTCGTCGGCTCCGAAGCCAATGCCTTTCAGCAGGTTTACGTCTGTAATCTCGCCGGTTTTTGTTACGATAAAGTTTACGAACACCCGGCCTTCTATATTTGCTCTCTGAGCCGAAGCGGGGTATTTGATATTGTTACCCAGATACTTACCCAGTTCAGACATACCACCCGGAAACTCGGGTTGTACCTCCACTACGGTGAAAATTTCTCCATTGACTGTAACAGGCTTTCGGGTATTGGCTTTCTCGACGCGCTCGGCAACCTCGGTTTTGGGCTGGTCGCGGTCGGGTTGGGTGCAGAGGGTGAGCAGCCCAGCAATGGGCAGAACAAGGGCGTACTTGAGTAAGGCCCGGCGGTTGGATTGGGGTTTTTGTAACATAACGATACGTTGTTTTAGGGTTGAAACGGAAACAAAAGGCGTAACAAGGGCCGTTGGTGCAACGCAGAGCGCGTAAGCCACCAACTGCCGGGGATAATCAATTTCGGCACACACAACAGCGTCGGAAGCGACCCGGTCGGCCAGAAACTCGTGCACTTCCTGTACCGCCCGCTTGTACAGCCACAATACCGGATTGTACCAGAACAAGGCCCGAATAATTTCAATCAGCAGGACGTCGGCGGTGTGGCGTTGGTGGATGTGCGCTTCTTCGTGGCGCATGAGCGCGTCGGGTTCGGTTTGGGCATCGGTGGCGTTCAGCACGAGGTATCTGCCAAAGGAAAATGACGGTACCGGACTGTCCGTTTCCGGCAACCGCACGAGCGTATAATCGGGTCGCTGTTCAGTTGTACCGGTATTGATAAGCTGGAATACGGCCCGCAAATTCAGCCCCAGCCGCACGAGCATAACCACCACGCCGATGCCGAACACAAGCCACAGCCAAAACGCCACCGTTGGTCCACTTGCTTCGGGCGTGTTCGTGCTGCCCACC
>JBBRUB010000553.1:0-3633 GCA_038248175.1 Cytophagales bacterium
CCTATTATAATAGGGTGCGCAAGCACTCCAGCTTAAACTATTGCAGTCCTGTTCAATTCGAGTCTAAACATATCCTTCAGAACTAGCAAGAGACTGTCCGCTAAAACCCGACCACCCCAGGGTGCCTTTAATTACCAGTTTGCCCAACATAATCTGATGGTCAGCAACAATTCGTTCACGATAATTCATAAAGCACTATACAGCTAAAACAGCGTTCCCTGTATCACCTTCGGTTGCAGTACCGGCTCGCGCAGATTCAGGCCGCAGTGCTGGTTGAGTTGACGGATCCGATACAGGATAAGTTCAGGCGCGGTGTCATTTTCGGCCCCGCCGTGAATAAAGAGATACGCCGTTTGCAGGCCCTGCGAGAACCAGATTTTCAGCCGCTGTATCCAGGCATCGGTGCGGGTATAGTCGGTAGGGTGGCCGTCATTGGCAATGAACCGAAGCGTCAGAACGGGACTGCTCAGGCCCATATGCAACACATCGCGCCGACCGGCTACGTCGGTTATCACTACGTGCCGACGTAGCGCGTAGAGTCGTTCGAGGGTTTGCGTCCAGACAGATGGGGCAAACCAGTCGGCGTGGCGAAACTCAACGGCAACGGCCAGCTCGTCGGGCAGGGTTTTGAGGTAAGTCTCCAGCACCGGCCACTTGTCGGGACCGAAATAGGGCGGCAATTGCAGAAACGACATACCCAGAAATTCTTCAAGTTCCAGAATGGCGTTGACGAACTCGTCGGTCAGCAATTCAGATGCGATGAGTTGCCGGTCGTGGCTAATGGCCTGTGGAAACTTAGGGCAATACACGAACCCATCTCGGTCTGACGAACCGGCGGCTTCGGTTCTCCAGCGGTCAATCATAGCCAGGGTTGGAATCTGGTAGTGCGTCAGATTCAGTTCTATCGTGTTGAATTGCCGGGTATAGTAGTGCAGAAAATCGCGCTCTTTGGCGTTAGTCGGATAGATTTTACCAACGTACTCTTTGTTCGCCCATATGGGACCGCCGATGAATACCTGCGGATGCGGAGCCGGTTCCACATCCGACCAGACGCGGTTGTTGAACGCGGAATCGGGCGGCAGGGAAAGGTTTACGGCGTCGAGATTGGGGAGTTTTCCGAATTCCATCGGCTTGTTGTTGAGGGTATTTGTATAACTCAAATTGCTATCGATTTGTCCTAAAATTGTCGAATGCCTTCCCAAATCGAAGCGCAGAGATCGCAAATCAATAGCCCGTCCGGTATTCTGCGCCGACGGGTTTATTTTTGCACACCAATCGGCCCCGGCCTAATCGAAATCGAATGATTGCCAAGACATATAACCCCAAAGAAATAGAAGAGAAATGGTATCAATACTGGATTGATAATCAGTTTTTCAAATCGACGCCCGATGAGCGCGAGCCGTACACCATCGTTATTCCACCCCCGAACGTAACGGGCGTGTTGCACATGGGGCACATGCTGAACAACACCATTCAGGACGTGCTGATCAGGAAGGCGCGGATGGAAGGCAAAAATGCCTGTTGGGTACCCGGCACCGACCACGCCAGTATTGCCACCGAAGCCAAAGTTGTAGCCATGCTCAAAGAGCGGGGG
The DNA here is from genome assembly GCA_038248175.1 of Cytophagales bacterium. GTDB lineage: Bacteria > Bacteroidota > Bacteroidia > Cytophagales > Spirosomataceae > Spirosoma. The sequence continues at coordinate 1,595 of JBBRUB010000553.1, forward strand.
ATCAATAAGCATGACCTCACCCGCGACGAATTTCTGGAATACGCCTGGGAATGGACGCACAAATACGGTGGCATCATTTTGCAGCAACTCCGCAAACTCGGCGCGTCCTGCGACTGGGACCGGACACGCTTCACGCTGGAACCGGCTCTTTACGAATCCGTCATTGATACGTTCGTTGATTTGTACGAAAAAGGTAAAATCTATCGGGGTGTTCGCATGGTGAACTGGGACCCGCAGGGTCAGACTGCCGTCTCGGACGAAGAAGTTATCACGAAAGAGATCGCGCAGAAACTGGTGTATATCAATTACGCCATTGCCGGGCAGCCGGGCCAACACATTACCATTGCCACCGTCCGGCCCGAAACGATTATGGCCGACGTAGCCATTGCGGTCAACCCCAACGATGAACGGTATCGGCACCTGCATGGCAAAAAAGCCGTTATTCCGCTCATTGGCCGCGAAATTCCGATTATCACGGATGACTACGTAACGGTGGATTTTGGTACGGGTGGTCTGAAAGTAACGCCCGCCCACGACCCGAACGACTACGCGCTTGGCATCAAGCATAACCTACCCGTTATCGACATCCTGAACGATGATGGTACACTGAACGAGAAAGCTGAGATTCTTATTGGCCAGGACCGCTTTACCGCTCGTAAGGCCATTATCAAACTGCTCGACGAAGCCGGACACCTTGACAGGACCGAAGAGTATAAATCGAACGTCGGTACGTCGGAGCGAACGGGTGCGGTAATCGAGCCGCGTTTGTCATTGCAATGGTTTTTAAAAATGGATGAGTTGGCCAAGCCCGCTCTGGACGCCGTTATGGATGATACCGTTCAGTTGGTGCCGCCCAAGTTTAGGAATATGTACCGGATCTGGATGGAGAACGTCCACGACTGGTGCATCAGCCGGCAGCTTTGGTGGGGGCAGCGCATCCCGGCGTTTTATTTGCAGGATGGCTCGATAGTCGTGGCTCGCAACAAGCACGAAGCCCTCGAAAAAGTACAGCATAAACGGCTGCTCTTCGCCATGACCGAAGCTGATTTGACGCAGGACGAGGACGTACTGGATACATGGTTTTCATCGTGGCTGTGGCCAATGTCAGTCTTCAAACCGTCGGGTAATCCCGATGACCCAAAAGCCGGACCGAACGACCTCGACTATTACTACCCAACCAACGACCTCGTTACGGCTCCCGAAATCCTGTTTTTCTGGGTGGCCCGCATGATTATGGCCGGGTATGAGTACAAAGGTGAAGCTCCGTTCAAAAACGTGTATCTGACTGGTATCGTCCGCGATAAACAGGGCCGAAAGATGTCAAAATCACTCGGTAACTCGCCCGACCCGCTCGACCTCATCGAGCAGTACGGTGCCGATGGCGTACGTACAGGCATGCTGTTCAGTTCGCCCGCTGGCAATGACTTACCGTTCGATGAGAAGCTGGTGGAGCAGGGGCGGAATTTCAGCAACAAAATCTGGAATGCCTTTCGGCTGGTGAAAGGATGGACAGTTAGCGAGCAGGTAGCGGTGAATCGTAATCAGTTGGCAATCGACTGGTTTGAGTCGAAACTGAACGAAACGCTGACGCAGACAGAAGATGATTTCAGCAAGTTCCGGATTTCGGATGCGTTGCAGGCCATCTATAAATTGATCTGGAGCGACTTCTGTTCGCAGTATCTCGAACTCATCAAGCCTGCCTTTACCGATGGTGTAGCGCAACCCATTGATCGGCCAACGTACGACGCGACAATCAATTTCTTTGAGCGGCTGATGTGTCTGTCGCATCCATTCATGCCGTTCATTACCGAAGAAATCTGGCAGGAGATACGCGAGCGGCAGCCCGGCGATAGCATCTGCGTTTCTGCTTTTCCACGACCGGATACCATCAACACGCAGTTGATAACCGGTTTCGACGTATTTTTTGAGATCGTCACTAACATTCGTAACATTCGTAGCACGAAGCAGATTTCGCCGAAAACAGTCCTACCGCTCACCGTCAAAACCGATAACTCTACCCGTTTCGGCCCCTTTGAATC
>JBBRUB010000554.1:0-3628 GCA_038248175.1 Cytophagales bacterium
AACACCTAACGCAATGGGCACCAGAATGACCGCCGAACAGGCATACCAGATTAAATCGAGCAGGTCGTAGCGGGTCATTGGTCTATGGGTGGGTTACAGGGTTGTTTGGGTGGGCAGGAACTGCCATCGGTAGGAAAATTCCGTCGCTCCCTGAACTCCAACACAAAGCCGTTCTGCCGGGGTTTGTCGGCCAGTACCCAGATACTGAAATTGCCCAGAATATTAGGGAGGGTAAACGAAAGCAGTCCCCATCTCAACCGCAGCCGCGTTTCATGGCCAAATGCTTCGGCAGTGGTCATCATGGGCAACATGGCCCGAATGGGAAACAGGTAGCCGTGCACATTTTCGGCTCCCTGTTTCGGCGATTCTTTGTATAAATTCATAAAATGCCCTATGTACCGCTGTGCTGTTGCTTCGCGCAGGGGCCGGTCAGTGTTCAGGTTCAGGTAAGCCGGATACTCCCTGTCACCATTTTCTGACTGGCGTGTGTAGAACCGTTTATAAACCGATTCGTCGGTATCTTCGAGCGAGGCTTTCCAGAAAGCACCCCGGCTAATCAGCACGAGCCGTCCCCCTTCATCGAGCGGCTTTGTGAGACCAAAACAGTTTGTTATTAACAAACATTCGAGTTCATCGAAATGGCGGAGTAAGCGGGTGAGTCGTTCTTTTGGCAAACGCAGTTCCAGCATAGCGGGCGTTGGCCGAAGCAGCTTATGCTTTGCCAACAGGTTATGAACATTCTCTTGGTCGTCGGCAAAGTAGGTTTGTGCCGTTTTGACTCCGGCAGAGTTGAGGTCATACACCGTAAGTTCGGAAGCTTTTGCATTGCCCTCATACAAACCTTTCAAATACGAAACTTCCTCTGTACTAAGCACTTTTTGCTGATTCATGATGGTAAATATAGTTTAAAAGTGATTTCTTTACTGGCTAAGTCAACATATTCCATCAAACCTGTTCAGATGCCTACCATCGTCACAATCAAAGGGTTAAACAAATTTGCCGATCCTGCCCTACTGTATGTATGGGAGCAAGCCGGTGTGGAGAGTCCATTCCTGCCCACTTATCGCCAGCTCCTAGACATTTACGTTCAGGAACCGCGTCTAATCGATACTCTACCGGAGTTTTCGGGCTGTAATCTAAGACCCCTCTATTTTAATCTGTTCAAAAAAGCACTTAACTCAAACCAGACAGACACGATCAGGGCCATGAGTAAACGGGACGGCTTCTGGTTTTTCAATGTGTTTGAGTTGATTTGGCAAAGTCAGACCGCAGTGATTCCTAATTCCGATTATCGCCAGGTAACTAATTACAACGGCAACGAGCACCCGCTTTGGGGTTATTTACATCGTTCTGAGCATAGCAACCTCACTGCGCCTGCCCTAACGGTGCTACACTTTCAAAACCTCGTTCAACAGCTAACCCTCAATCCGCAATACATTCAGCTTAAACCCGGTCTGGAACGTTTTACGCTGCCCTATACACGGTATAATAACTTCTAATTATACGACGATGTCCTTTTTCCCCACTGGTTCGTTCAATCCGTTGCCTGACCATTTTCCACTCCTATACCTGATAGATACCCGCTGGCCGGATCAGGCAGAGGCCGATGGCTTCGTTCTGGAAGAATATAGCCTGACTGACGATAGGCTAAATACCGACCTACACGGTGCCAAAACGCTGGCCGTACTGAAGGATATAGTCCCTCAACTTCCGCCTACCCTCGTTACCTTAGTCAGTACCGACCGAAAAATTGAACTGAAACAATTTCAATCTCCCGGAAACATTGCCGAAGCTATCGAAGCCATCCGTTTCTATGCCCCCACACGCGGCTCGGTCGTTATGATTAATGTATCAGTTAGTGGTCAATCTGTTCTGGCCGATGAGCACATTGCAAAACAGCTTACCCGTTTGGGACGGGATGGCTGCGTTGTCATTGTTTCGGCGGGCAACACGATTAATCTGCTCAACACTTCGTCGGTGGGCATTATCGTGGCGGCAGGTTACACACTCTCCGAAGAAGGCACAGCAGACACATTCCCGAACAGCGCATTTGGTCCTAATATAACCTGTTATCTACCGGGGAAAATACAAACTAGTGTAGGTGAATTTCTCCGCAGTTCAGCCGCAGCGGCACAACTCACCGGAGTTGTACTGGTTATGCAAAACTATGCCCGGTCAAAGGGTCGTTTTCTGAGGGCTGGCGAACTAAAAAAAATGTTCCGTACTACTGGCAAACTACTTCACATTAAAACGCCTGAAGGGCCAACTCTCCCCGGGCGTTCACCCAACTGGATATCCCTTTCTACGGCCATCGACCGGGTATTCGCCCGTATTTCCAAGCAATAATGCACTCTGTTTCCCCTGCACCAACACCCCAAAACTATTACCCACCGTTTAGCCAGGCCATACCATAAAAGGGGGATGCTGCCTTACTGCTTCACCCGGATGTAATCGGCTTGCGTGCGCTGTGGTAAGATGCTGTTGTCGTCCCCTGCAAACCGCCCCAGTTGCCCACTATGGCGCGGTTCAGAACCAGGAAAAACGGCTAATCGCCCAGACTTGACCAACTCACGGAATATTGATCTGGGTGTCCTCACCACGCCGGAAATGGGCAGCAGATGGTACCGCTCACCTGCTCAGCCGGGCCGTGAGCAGCCACGGGTAGGTGTCAATGGGTAGTGGCAGACCGTTGGGCTGAATCTGAAGGTACATCAGGTGCAGGTGCGTGGGCGAGCGGGATTGGTAGGCGTTGAAGCCCGACCGGCCCATCTCGGCAATCTTGTCGCCGGCCTGCACCCATTGCCCCGGCACTACCATCACCTCGTTGTTGTGGGCGTAATAAAACAGACCGTGCAGCGTAGGGTCGTAAATCCAGATCCAGTTACCGCCCCGATACTCCGACCCCACCAGCCAATCGGTTTCTACACCCAGCACCAGCCCGTTGCTCATCGACAGCACGTCGATTGGTTCTTTGGTTTTATCGTCGAGTACGTCCTGGTTACGGTCGCGAACAAAAATATCCTGCGCCGGGTGGCTGCCACGTACTTTAAAGTCGAACAGATCGAAGCCCACGTTGCGGTAGCCTTCGCCGTGCGTACCACCAATGGCAGCGGGGGTATAGCCCCGGATAGGAAAGGCAAAATAGTGGCCTGTTCGGCGCAGACTGTCGCGCTGGAGCGAGTCGGGCCAGCGGCTGTCGTAGCTTCTGAACCGCTGCTGTAAGCCCAGCATAACCTCACTGAAGGCCTGCCGGGCCGAGTCGGGCGTGACGGTGCGCTCCCGGATTTGTACGTAAATCGTCTGAAACTGCTGGCAGTACCTATACAGCGTTGGCGAAGTCGCGTTGCTATAGACCGTCTGCGAGGATGCGGCATTCAGACCTCCTATCAATACTGCCCCCAAAATACCGGCTACCCGCATGAGCAATTTAACGTCAATGTTCACTACCCGTCTGCATTAAATCAAGTCGCCAAAATTACGCAGAACTTCGCGCTACGGGCAAACGATTTTGTAGAACGTGTAGCTAACCGTTATGGCCGTATAGGTGTAGCTGTCTTTGAGGGCTGGATTGCTCTGAGCAACTTTACTGGTGGTCACGCCAAAGGTTACATCGCCGAGGCCGTCCAGA
>JBBRUB010000555.1:0-3626 GCA_038248175.1 Cytophagales bacterium
AGCTGAATGACTGCTTCCGAACCGCCGACGATTGGTTTTTGATGAAGCCCCGCAGTACCGAGCCGTAGTCTCGTTCGTAGGCAATCAGCGACGGAAACGTTTCAGACACCAGCAACTGCTCCGGGTCTCCGGCGTAAATACCCGCCACAAACGGCCCTACGGCATAATCGACCAGTTCGGGCGTGAACCGACGCCGGAAAAACTGCCCCAGCGTTTCGCCGGGGGGAGAGGTGGTTTTATTGCTCAGTTCGCGAACAATGGCCCACTTGGTTTTCCAGCTGAAATAGGACGGTTCGCCGATGCGACCGAACAGTAGCGACGCCGGGCCAGACGGCAACGCCCGGTATCTACCATCGCGGAAAATGAACCGGGCTTTACTAACCGGATTGGCAAACACCAGATTGGGGGTCAGTCCCAGTTCGTCAAGCCAGGCCAGCAAAGTGTCGTCGCCGAGGAGTGAGTTGGGGCCAAGTTCGCGCACGTAGCCTGCCGGGTTTTGCTGCGAGCGGATATAGCCGCCGGGTTCGCTGCGGGCTTCCCAGAGGTGATAGTCGATGCCGCGCTTTTGTAGCTCCCAGGCCAGAGTCAGGCCCGAAATGCCCGCGCCAATAATGCCGATTGTCATGGTTTTGGAGACTTCTTACGGGTGGTGATATCGTCTTGAAGATTTTTTACGATCTGTTTGTAAATAACTTCCATTTCGCGGGGATGCGACGAGTAATAGATATAACTCTTCTCGTAGGCCGATGTATCGACACTGTTTTTGCGCAGAATTTGACCTTCGAGCCGCCGGTACACCAGATTCGACGAATCAACGGAACCAATGCCCAGACGGCTCACGCGGCTTTCGGCTACATGAACGTCGGTCAGAATTTTAACCATCCGGTCCGTATCGATCAGGTCTTTGGGCTTATCGGTTGTCATTGTTCCGCAGGCAGTCAGCAGCCCGCTCAGGAGCAGTAACCAGACCCGAACGCGATAGAGACTGAAGTGATGCATCGGAAGAAAACAATATACGGGATTACCTTTGTCGGGTTGTTTTAACACAGAGGAACGGAGGAATAACAGAGAAAACGGAGTCTCTGTACGCTAATTATCGAGTTCTTTAACTCTTTTTTCTCTGTGTAAACCTCCATTCCTCTGTGTTAAACTCTGTAAACTTAGAAAGGGCCAACCGCTGGGCAAAGTTCGGTAGGTACCGTTAAAATACCCTAACTCCGTATGGATATAGACGAGTTTCTGGCCAAAATCCGGCAGTTCGACATCCGCATTCGCAAGGCGGTCAACTCGCAGATGCGCGGCAGCTTTCGCTCCATTTTTAAGGGTACCGGGCTGGAGTTTGCCGACCTGCGCCCCTACCAGTACGGCGACGACGTGCGGTCTATCGACTGGAACGTATCGTCGAAAGGACACGGCGCGTTCGTGAAGGTATTTCGCGAAGAAAAAGACCAGACCGTTTTTTTTATGGTCGATGTCAGCGCGTCGCAAATGGTTGGGCCGCGTCACCGCGATAAATTGGCGGCTACTAAAGAAATATGCGGGGTACTGGCATTATCGGCCATTCGCGAAGCCAGTCATGTGGGTATGTACTGCTTTTCGGATCAGAATGAACTGTACATTCAGCCGGGCAACGGTATGAAAACGGGATATGGGTTAATTATGAATCTGTACAAACTCGTGCCCCAGTCGGGCCGCACCAACATTGCCGATGCGTTGCTGTTTACGCTCAACCGCCTGAAACGACGTAGCGTGGTGATTCTGCTGTCGGACTTTATCGATCAGGATTACGAACATAACCTGAAGGCCGTAGCCAAAAAGCACGATTTGGTAGTGATTCATCTATACGATCAGCGCGAAGTAAATCTGCCCCGGCTGGGCATTATTCCGGTGCACGATCAGGAAAGCGGCCAGACTACCTGGGTTAATACATCGTCGGTCGTGTTTCGGGCGGCCCTGCGCGATACGTTTCGACAAAATCAGGCGGCTCTGGAAAAACTTTGCAAGCAATATAGTGCCAGCTACGTAGCACTGGACTCGCAGGAAGATTTCGTGCCTAAACTCGTGGACCTATTCCGCATCAGACGATGAACGTACTTGCTTATCTATCCTTTATGAAACGAATACCGAGTTGCTGTATACGTCTGCTGCTCACATTCATAATTTATACGTCATCGTTCGTCATTGCCCAAGCCCAGAAGCCGGGGGTAGAAGGTTCTTTTCTGACCGACAGCATTGAGATTGGGCGGCCTTTTCAATACGCGCTTACGTTCGATCACGCGCCCACAGTCGATGTTTTGTTTCCGGATACTACCCGGCAATTCAGTCCGTTTCTGGTACAGCGGGTGGCCATATTTACGACCAGAACTACCGGCACCGGGCGTGGGGCCGTGAGCCGCGACAGTGCAGTATATACGCTGGTGTCGTTCCTGATCGACTCAATGCAAACGCTGCGGGTACCGGTGCAGCAGATTAACGATGCCGATACAACCACGCTTCTGACACAGCCCGACACGGTATTTCTGCGATCCGTTTTAAGAGCAGCCGGTCAGTCCAAACCTGACCCGCAAGTAGGTCTGCTGGCTACGGAGACCGACGTACTGCCGTTGCAACAGCAGTTTAATTATCCTCGTCTGGGAGTAAGTTTACTGCTGGCGGGCATTGTCGGGTTTCTGGTGTACGGTCTGTTTCGGCGGCCTATTCTGCGGTTTTCGGGTTTATACCGGCTTAATCGGCGGCATGTCCGGTTCCTGCGCGAGTACAACCGCCTGGGCCGAAACCTCAATGTCGACACCGCCCCCGACTACGCCAATCAGGCTGTTGTTCTCTGGAAAACATATCTGGAACGACTGGAACGACGCCCCTACGTATCGCTAACCACCTCCGAAATAGCTGAACGGCTGGCCAATGACCGCGTAGCTGACGCCCTGCGTGAAGCCGACCGGATGATCTATGGCAGCGGTTATTCCGAACAGTCGCAGGATGCCCTGCGTGTGTTGAGCAACGTAGCTACCCAGGCCTATCACCACCGGCGCGAAGCCCTGCTTGGGTAGCAGATAGAAATGTACCTATTTCCCCCGCACTTCTTTGATTTTGTACGCTACGGTGTGATCGCCAGGTTCGGCGGCTTCGTTGATTTGCTGGGCGTACTGCCGGGTAAAACTCGCGCCGTAGTAGAAAATCAGAGCTGCGTAAAACACGAACAGCAGCATCAGAATTACAGCCCCAGATGTGCCGTACAACGACCCCACCGAACTCTGAATCAGGAGTTTGTTCAGAATCTGCTCGCCAATTTCGATCAGTACACCCGTTACCAGCGCACCCACTACCACCGCCCGCCAGCGAATGCGGATGTCGGGCAGAAACTTGAACACCACCGCAAACCAGGTCGTCAGCACCAGCACCGACCAGATGTGCTGCCCGGCATTACGCAGCCCGATAATATGGTCTAAATCGTCGTTCAGGGGCGACAGCAGCCGATGCACCGCCAGCGAACCGGTGAACAGCAGTCCCGAAAAGATGATAATGCCGAACGCCACTGCCCGGTCAATGAGCGTGTGCCAGGCGCGACGGTCGGCGGCTGGTTTTACATTCCAGAGCTGGTTGAGCGAGTTTTTGACAGTGGCAAA
>JBBRUB010000556.1:0-3617 GCA_038248175.1 Cytophagales bacterium
CGGGTAGCCCGTTAGTCCCGCCAGTATTGGTTTATCGGTGGCCCCATACTCGAACAATTTGGATGGCAATACTCGTTTTAGCGCACTAACGTCGGCCAGGTGAATCAGCAGATAGTCAGCCTGTTGGTAGAACTCTAACAGTGTTTGCCGGTCAACGGGCGGATATAATTCTACGTTGTTTACCCACGTCAGAAGCAAGGCTGTTTTAAGTTCGGCTATCATTCCCCCATCGCCAATCACAAAAAACTGGTAGCCACTGCCCAGCAGCCGCGCGGCTTCGGGAATGAGCGTATGCAGAGCCTGCCCCGCGCCGATGTTTCCAGCGTAAAAAATGATTTTGGGCCGATCAGATGCGGGCAGTACAGACGAGGGCATATCCAGGAACTCCGCGTCGATACCGTTGGTGAACAGACTGTACGAAGCCCGGTCGAACCGGCTGAAATAATCCTGAAATCCCTCCGAAACCAGATTGATGTGCCGCGCCCGGCCAAACGTATAGGTTTCGGCCAGCCAAAGCCCCGGAGCCAGCAACTGCCGAAAGGGATTGCCCAGCATATCCAGCATCACTTCCCGAAACAAGTCCCGCACATCCAGCACCAGCGGTGTACCCGACCGCCGACTGAGCTGCGCCCCCAGCAGGGCCGTAAACAGCCGCGACGACGACACAAAAATCAACTCGTATTGTCCTTGCTTTACCAGCCGATGTACCGCCCGGAAGTACGTCAGAAATGAGTGCATCTGATCGAAACGACCACGCTGATGCGCGGGTACCGGTATGCGGTCGATGGTCAGGTTGCCACGCTGCTCGTGGGATGGGGCGGGTGGTGTAAATGACGGGTAGCGGTTAGGTTGGGTGGTAATGACGTGAACCTGACCGCCGTTGGGCGCAAGCTGGCGGGCCAGTTCCGCAGATAGCGCGGTGTTCCGAAACGACCCGGCACTCAGGTCCGGCTCAAAGTAAAACGTCAGGTATAAAACGCGCATCGGACGGGTGTGGGCTGAATTTTAGAGGTGGATATTGGTCACTAAATCTGCTATAAATTCTACTTCGAGGCAAATGCCGGACCGTAGCCGGTTAAACCCGTCGGCCATGTTGTAGCTGACCAGCCGGAGCGTTATCGGCTCATTAGACGCAAACGTCAGCCGCGCCGGGCCCAGCGTTGCGCCGATGTCGGTGAGTTGTACCAACACGTCGGGGTGAGCGTGAAATCGGGCGGTGTTAGGCGGATTTACCGGTAATTGTCTGCCAATAATGCGGTCGGCTATCTGAATAGTATCCGGCCTAAACGTCCAGCTTCGTTCGTGCAGCAGGCCGAGGTGCCGGTAGCCATCGTGCCGGGCGGCCAGCGTAGTTTCGGTATCGGTCAGCACCGTTGTTTTTGCCCGGCGACCCACCCGAAACACCGCCCACACCTCCGACGAGTTTTGGCCGGCCACCGTTACCGTATTATGAGCCGCCGTACTGCGTTCGTATTGACGCCGTTGGCCCGGCTCGTAAGTCGAGGTACCCGTATCGACCAGCACGGGCTGGTTATCCACGTGCAGCAAAAAACTCAGCGAATCGGCGTGAGCGTGGCCCGGCTGGTGATCTGGCCCTATTGCGCCCACATCGGCCAGGAGTTCATAGCGCCGTTGCCGAAGCATCCGGTACGTTTCCGTTTTCCAACCTGACACACCAGGTCTGTTGGCCTTAGCCAGAGAAATGCCGTCGTTCAGCATCGGCACATCGCCGTTTCGGAAGGTTATAGCACTGAGCCAACGTTGCATTTGCATTGCTTTTCCATTGAGAAACGAAACAAGGAAAAGGTCGGAAGAGTACGGCATTTCGGCTAGAAAATCAAGTAGGTATTGTAACCGCTTGAGTATGTCGCGGTGGTAAGTGGGACTGTGTTCGCAGTGGCCGCCATCGGGCAATATCTGTTCGCGGAGTTCAGCCAGAACCAGCCGGGCGGCTTTTTCACACCCCCGTTCCTGTTGCAGATACACCGATGCCATGAGCAGCGCAAACCCGTTTTCGAGCAGGTGATTACCGCCGAGGTGGTACTCCAGTCGATACCGCAACAACCGCGTCTGCGCCAGCAAACTGGCATCAATGCGAGCGCTCTGAAGCTGGTGTTGGCGCAGAAAACGAATCCAGTTTACCAGCCGCAATGACGTAGGGTACGGCTCCTGCCCGTCGCGCAGGATCGGGTACTGGTCGATAAAATCGTGCATCAGGGCGAGACCAGTTTCAACGCATGTTTCCGGTGCGTTCAGGATATCGAAATAGGCGAGGTGGTACGTCCAGAGTTTACCGTTTTTGGCGTAATTCCAGTCGATGGTATCAGGAAAATGAACGGTCTGGTTGAGAAAAGTAACCGTAGCGGGGTAGGTATTCGGGCGCGTTAAATGCAGATCAGAAATTCGTTGCGCGGGCGTAAATTGCTGAAAACTAACCCGAAACCGGTGCCAGACCTGATATACCAATTGACGCCCGGTCAGGTGCCGCAGCGTTCGCCAATATCGTCCTGCCAAACTCATGCTGCTTCAGTCGTAACGACCGGTTGGCTGGGCGTGGCTACGGCCACCCACCCGCTTTCGCGACCGCTTTGCAGAGCCGCCAGCATCGTTTGGGTGGCGTTCACACTGTCGGTAAACGGGATGGGCGGGGTACCTCCGGCGTTCATGGTTGTTACCACGTTCATCGGCACTTCGTTCGATGCGTCGCCACCGAGCAATGCTTTTATTTTCTGCACGAAAGGCGAGAAATTGCGGTTGAACCCCACCGTTACCGTGCGGCCCAACCGTTGCTGCGCGGCTATGATATCGCAGAGGGCGATGGGGCGATTATCGAGAATTTGCCGGTAGTCCGACGTACTTTGGGCGATGCCGTATTTGCGGGCCAGCCGGGTAGCACTTAACTCACCCGTACTACCCAAAAAGCGGGGTTCACGCAGCTGAACAACCGGGCTGAGGTCAATGGTGTCGGGATAACTGAACAGCGTGGCAATGGCGTTACGCTGGCTTTTGGGGGCATAGACGTCGGCGAACTCGTTCAGCGACACAACGTCGGCAATCAGATCATCGACCCGTAATTTCTTATCGGAAAGTAACCGGAGTATCTCCTGAAAATCAAGATTCTCGGTCCAGAGGACGTGACCAATGGGGTAGTCCTGAGCGTACTGCTCGTACTGTGCATCGTACCGACCGGGACCGTAACTGTGCGACAGTTGCACGGTCAGTTCTTTGGCGAAGAAATCGGCGCGGTTCAAATGCATCGGCACCACACCCGACACCACCACCCGCCCCCGCTGCCGACTCTTACGGGCAGCCTGCGCCATAATTTCGCCGGACTCCAACGAAGCCGCCATCACCACGCCGTCGGCCCCAACGTGTCCGGTTCGTTCCCGCACCGCCTGTGCTACGTCAATTTCGGCGGGATTCAGGGCCATAATCCCACGCATTCGGGCCAGTTGGCAGCGGTTTTCGTCGGGGTCGATGCATAAATCCGTAATGTTACGGCCCTCCGCCAGTACCTCGCCCGTGTTGCAGTAGCCCAGCGGCACCGGTTGGTCAAGCCGCCGACGGATGGCGTTGATGGTGGGCCGCAGCCCGTCGGTTTTGATTTTGTCGACTAC
>JBBRUB010000557.1:0-3611 GCA_038248175.1 Cytophagales bacterium
ATTGGTATTACTCTTGCGGGCATGGCTACTAACTGTTTAAAATTAGAAGAGATTCAATTTTGTGGCTAAAGGGCCAAAGGCACGGGCGACGTTTACGTCAAGAGTAAAACCAAGTGAAATGAGAGGCATAATGGACGTACGACTGACAATAGGGTCAGTACCAGCTACCTTAACCCATGTTGTATTCAGACTAAACTTAGTAACTTGGTTCGGCCTGTAACCAACCCCAACAACCCAGTTACCAAAATTACTTAGTAAATTACTGATACGGTCTGTGCCATAGCTACCCAGTAATGTAGCTACCCCAAAATGAAAGCTGAATTCTTTACCAAACCTTGGCCAAAAATGAAGCTTTGATAAATCTGCTTTTTTATTAACTGGTTTGAAATGAATGTTGCAGCCAGCATAAGCGAACGAATAGAACGATTGGCCTAATTTTGTATTATCTGTATACTTTATATTATTAAATGATCCTATGTATCCTAAATCTGCCGAAACATACACAGTATGTTCATCTAAATTATTAACAAAAGAACGTTCAGATATTGCGAAAGAACGTTCAATAAATACATTCAGATAAATATCTGGAAGTTCCTTCGCCAAGTTGTCAAGATTCTTTTGATTTAGAAATAATTCTTGAATTCGCATTTCCAGTGCATATCACCCCTTTCTCCCTTTTGTCTACTTCAGCCGCGCTCGTAGCTTGACTGAAACAACAAAAGCCAGCCGCTCAATAGATTCTCCCGGTGCGCCGGTGCGATAGCTTTGAGGTGACGAAACCATCCAAGACTATGACCACCTACAAACGACTGACTTTGGCCCAAAGGTACCTCATCCAGACGCTTAACCAACAGGGAAAGACCCAAGAACACATCGCCCAACAGGCCCATGTAACCCAGGCAACCATCAGTCGGGAACTCGCCCGAAATCGACTCCCAAAGCCCCACCAACCCTATCAGGCCGAACCCGCCCAAAAACGGGCTGCCACTACCAAAGCACGCGCCCCCTACAAACTCAAAGGCAACCTGTTAACCCAGGTTATCACCCGCTTGAGAGACTTTTTATCCCCTGAGCAAATCTGCGGAGAACTACAGCGGCAACACGCCAAGAAGACCCTCCACCATGAAACCATTTACCGATATATCTATCGAGACCAAAAGCGGACTAACAGGCAAGCTGCTGACCATGAGGAGCTTACGACTTATCTGCGCATTCGACACCGCAAGCACTACAAGAAACGGGGTAAGCCCGCTAAACGCGAATTAATCCCCAACCGGGTCAGTATCGACCACCGTCCGGCTATTGTCGAGACCAATACTGAACTGGGCCACTGGGAAGCGGATACGGTCATTGGCAAGGGCCACGATGGAGTTTTGTTGACACTCGTCGAGCGGTGTACCAAGGTGGTGTTGATTGTTAAACTCAAGTCCAAGAATGCCCTTGCTTTAGCCAAAGCAGCCGTCAAAGCCTTTGGTCGAAGTAAGCTGCCCGTCAAGACCATCACCTTCGATAACGGTTTAGAATTTGCTTGCCATGAACACATTGCCCGTCAATTGAAAGCCGTCACCTATTTTGCTCATCCGTACCACTCGTGGGAGCGTGGACTCAACGAAAATACAAATGGGCTGATCCGGCAGTACATTCCCAAGAGCTGCCCCATTAGTATAGTGCGCCCCAGCGACGTATCTTGGATCGAAGACCAATTAAACCAGCGTCCGCGCAAAACTTTGGGTTATCAGAGTCCGGCTGAATTTGCCAAAGAGAGACTTTATGCACTGGAAATGTGAATGCGCGCAGCTTATCTGAGGAATAACCGAAACGATTTATAGGTATTGATCACCAGATGCGTTAGTTTTTGGTCAAGCATGATAATTTGTTCGGCCACCACTTCAGTCTTATCAGCAGCAAGGGTTATTGCTGAGATTCTGTTCGTTCGCAGTTTGTGCTGGGGCCACCTTGTTGTTCCTGTCGTAAAATTCCTTTTTCCATCAGGTCCTTGATGTCTCGCAAGGCCGTGTCGGGCGAGCATTTGGCTATTTTCGCCCATTTAGAGGACTTTAGTTTGCCGTCGAACCCATCCATTAGTTTGTTGAGCATCAGGCGTTGCCATTCATTCAGCGGGGTATCCGCGTGTCGTTTCCCAACAGCTTGTCTATTCTCCGTAAAAAATGCGGAGAATAGACAAGCTGTTCTCCGCACCATATTCCTCGGTACCCGGTCGGGGCCTGTCCACTCCCTGACACCGGTTGGCCGCGTTGGCCCTGCGCGTGCCGGTCAGGAAAAACACGTCCAGAAATAGCCCCTGCGCCACGCCCAGCAGAATAATCAAGGCGAATAAGTCGAGGTTGAGGGGTAGGGCCTGCACAGGGTACTCAATTTACTAAAGCAAGGTAAAGAAAGCTATTACGCAGAGATGCACAGAGGAAAAAGGAGATTCGCGGAGAGAATACTTAAATTTCCTCTGCGAATCTCCTTTAACTCTGTGTACCTCTGCGTGATAACCCCCAAGGAAACCGCTCTATCGAATTTCCATCTCGAAGGGCAGCCGGGCCTGTACGCCATCCAGCGTTTTTAACTTCTTCACGTATTTGACGTAGGGAGCCAGCTCGCCGAGTTGAGTCTGGATGCGGGCGTCCTCTTCGTTGCCGAAAGAACTCATCAGCTTCTCGAAGAACGGCTTCTTGCGGGGCTGATACTTCAGTTTGTAATCGCCGTCTTTGAGTTTGGCCGACTGAGCCGCCAGTTTGATGGCATCGTCCAGGCCGCCCAGCTGGTCAACCAGGCCAATGGCCTTGCCCTGCGTACCCGTCCAGACGCGACCGCTGGCAATGGCCCGCAGACTGTCAACGGGCAGCTTGCGGCCAGCCGCGGCCTTGCTGGTGAAGTCGCTATAGACCCGGTCAACACCCTTTTGCAGCACCTGCTTCTGCAACGGCGACATCTCGTGCGTGAGTGCCGGGAAATCGGCGTTTTCGTTGGTCATCACCCGGTCAAACGTCACGCCGAGTTTGTCTTTAAAGAAATTGTTGGTGTTGAACAGCAGCGCAAACACGCCGATAGACCCCGTAATGGTGTTGGGCTGGGCCACGATTTTATTGCAGCTCATCAGCATGTAATACCCGCCCGATGCCGCGTAGTCAGACATGGACCCAATGACGGGCTTCACCTTTTTAGCCAGCTCCACCTCGCGGTACATCACATCGGACGCCAGTGCACTGCCCCCGCCCGAGTTTACCCGCAAAACAATGGCTTTTACTTTGTCGTCCAGTCGCGCTTTGCGAAGTTCCTTCACAATGGTTTCCGAGCCGATGCTGTTGTCGTCGCCCGTGCCGGAGTTAATATCGCCGGAGGCTATGATGACCGCAATCCGGTTTTTCGACGATCCGGTCTCGTCTTTCTTGTCGGCGTCCTGGTATTTGTTCAGGCTGATGTACTCGATCTTCTTGTCGGCGCCAAGCTTGAGCTGACTCTTGATAATCGTTTCGAGTTCATCCTGGTAGCCTACGTTGGTTACGAGTTTAGTACGCAGGGCATCTTCCGGCTCCTGAATGGTCAGTTTGTCGGCGTAGTAGCTGAGTGAATCGACGCGCAGACCCCGGCTTTTGGCGATG
>JBBRUB010000558.1:0-3609 GCA_038248175.1 Cytophagales bacterium
GTAAGATGGTTGAGAAATACGACGTAGTGAACACCGCAGAAGCCAAAGGGGGCGAATATCCCAATCAGGATGGTTTCGGCTGGACCAACGGCGTGTTGTTACGGCTACTGTCGGAGAGGTGAGATCGTAGATTTAGGTAGGGGAGTGGTGAGTGGATGACTATCCCATTCCGAACAGATACGCGCACTGTGGGTTGTATTAATAAGGCAAAGGCTCGTCTGCCCCGTAAACTCCTGTTGTATGATTTCCGGTAAATACCAGCCCATCGGCGATTACGGCGTTGTTGGCAACCTGCACACCGTCGCGCTCGTATCGAAGTTTGGGTCAATCGACTTCATGTGCTTCACCCGCTTCGACTCGCCGTCTATTTTTGCGTCGATGCTGGACGCCGACAAAGGCGGTTTTTTCGACATCAGACCCCAACTAAAAGACGTGGACACGAAGCAATTGTATCTGCCTGATACGACCGTGCTGCTGACCCGCTTTTTGTCGGACGAAGGCGTGGCTGAACTGACCGATTTTATGCCGGTGAAGACCGAAGAAAAAAACTGCGTGCTGGTACGAAGCGTGGCGGTAACACGCGGCAACGTACCCATGCGGATGCGTTGCCTGCCCCGGTTCGATTACGCCCGTGCCGAACACACCACCGAAGGTAACCAATACGAAATAACCCTGACCCGCGCAGACAAGCCCGAAACGTCGTTCCGGCTGATGAGCGACGTGCCGATGACCATCGAGGACGGCGACGTATATGCCGAGTTTACGCTGGCCGAAAAAGAAAAGGCCCATTTTATTCTCGAATCATCGTCGGAAGACGTGAAGATGGACGTCGAAAAGGCGGTGGTGTATTATACCGGTGACGCCTTTGCGGCTACGGTCAATTTCTGGAAAAACTGGATTGCTCAGTCAACCTACAACGGACGATGGCGCGAGATGGTGAACCGCTCGGCCCTGACGCTCAAGCTGTTGACTTCGCACCAGTTTGGGTCTATGGTGGCTGCGCCAACGTTTAGTTTGCCGTCGGTTATTGGTGGCAGCCGCAACTGGGACTACCGGTTTACGTGGATTCGCGACGCGGCTTTTGCCATGTATGCGTTTATCCGGCTGGGTTTTATGGACGAAGCTACGGCGTTTATGGGCTGGATTGGTCACGAACTCGATACCATCGACGAGCACAAGAGTACGCTTCAACTGATGTACACCATCGACGGTGAAGAGGAGATGCCCGAAATCGAACTGGGCCATCTGTCGGGCTACGAAGACTCGAAACCGGTGCGTATCGGCAACGGAGCAGCTTCGCAGTTTCAGCTCGATATTTTCGGCGAACTGATGGACTCTATTTACCTCTACGATAAATTTCACGGGTCCGTTACCTACGATTTCTGGCAGAAGATGGAGCGGCAGATTGAGTTTGTACGCGAGAACTGGCAGCGGCCCGACCACGGTATCTGGGAAGTGCGCGACGAAGAATGCGAGTTTTTACAGTCGCGGCTCATGTGCTGGGTGGCCCTGGACCGCGCCATCCGCGTGGCCGATCACCGCTCGTTCCCGTCGCCCCTCAATGCCTGGCGAGAAACCCGCGACGAGATTTTTAATTCGATTTATTTCGATTTCTGGAGCGAAGAAAAACAAGCGTTTGTGCAGCAAAAAGGCTCTAAAACACTTGATGCGTCGGCTCTGCTGATGCCGCTGGTGCGGTTTATAAATCCCAAAGAACCCCACTGGGTATCGACCCTCGAAGCCATTGAGCGGGAACTGGTATCCGATTCGCTGGTGTATCGTTACCGGCTCGATTCGGGCGCGTCTGACGGGCTGGATGGCGAGGAAGGAACCTTCACCATGTGTAGTTTCTGGTACATCGAGTGCCTGAGCCGGGGTGGACAAATCGAAAAGGCACGGTTGCTGTTCGATAAGATGCTGGGCTACGCCAATCACGTTGGCCTGTTTGCCGAGCAACTGGGCCACCGGGGGCAGCAGTTGAGCAACTTTCCACAGGCGTTTACGCATCTCGGCCTCATCAGCGCGGCCTACGACCTGAACCGCCGACTGGATAATTTCGAGAATTAACGCTTATCCGGCCAGTTCAACGACCTGACCGTCCTGGCAGCGCAATACGCGGGCAGGATATTTATAGAGCAGGTCGTAGTTGTGGGTGGCCATCAGCACGGCGGTACCGGCGTTTTTGATGGTCTGAAACACCTTCATGATCTGATCCGACACGGCGGGGTCGAGGTTGCCGGTGGGTTCGTCGGCCACCAGAAGCTGCGGTTCGTTGAGCATGGCCCGCGCAACGACTACACGCTGCTGCTCGCCCCCGGATAGCTGATGCGGCATTTTTTTGGCAACCGTTCCCAGTCCAACCTGCATCAGCACGTCGGCAATGCGGTTGTTCATTTTGGTTTTGTCTTTCCAGCCGGTGGCCTTCAGCACAAAGCGCATATTCTCCTCAACGGAACGGTCCAGAAACAGCTGGAAATCCTGAAAAACAATACCGATTTGCCGGCGCAGTTGTGGCACGTCGTTCGGCTTTAGGTTGTCGAGCGAAAACCCTGCTACCTGCCCACGGCCATTTTGCAGCCACAAATCGGCGTATATCGTTTTGAGTAATGACGACTTGCCACTGCCCGTTCGACCCACCAGATACGCAAAATCGCCTTTCTGAATCTGAAAAGATACGTCGCCCAGCACTAACTTCTGTCCCTGATAAATATCGGCACTATCGAGCGTCAGGACGGGTTCGGAAGAGAACATACTATATGGGTTTCGGTTGATACCAAAATTGCTGACGCGCGTAGAGATGGAAAATCTTCTGTCTCTGCAGGCGTCAGCAACTAACCGTAAATCAAAATTTATTTTTTCACCGGCAGATTTGCCTTCTCGTGATCGGCCAGGAATTTGGCTAAGCCACTGTCGGTGAGGGGGTGATTAAGCAGTGACTTGATAACGCTCAGTGGTGCCGTCATGACGTCGGCACCGATCTCGGCGCACTGGATGATGTGCATGGGGTGACGTACCGACGCGGCCAGTACTTCGGTTTCGATGCCGTAGTTGGCAAAAATAGTTACGATCTGCTCGATGAGGGCCATACCATCGGTCGAGATATCGTCCAGCCGCCCTACAAACGGCGACACGAAAGCCGCGCCCGCTTTGGCTGCTACCAGCGCCTGACCCGCCGAGAAAATCAGCGTGCAGTTGGTGCGAATACCTTTCTCGGAAAAATACCGGATAGCTTTCACTCCGTCGGCAGTCATCGGGATTTTTACGACGATATTGTCGTCAATTTCGGCCAGTTCCTCGCCTTCCTTAATCATTTCGTCGTAGTTGACCGAAATGACTTCCGCGCTCACATCATTGTCAACGATGTCGCAAATTTGCTTGTAGTGCTGCATCACCCGGTCTTTGCCGGTGATACCCTCTTTGGCCATCAGCGACGGGTTAGTCGTTACGCCATCGAGAATGCCCATTTCCTGTGCTTCGCGGATGTCGTCTAAGTTGGCTGTGTCAATGAAAAATTTCATAGTATTCTGTTATTCAGTTAGTTTGTCACACTCAGAAAGGAAGCATCTCCATCCGGTGACTGGTATTTGATTGTAATAACCTGCTTCCGAA
>JBBRUB010000559.1:0-3605 GCA_038248175.1 Cytophagales bacterium
AGATTTCGCGGAAGCCATCGTCGTCGGAGCCATTTGCGGCCCTGGCGTTCAAGATTGCTACTGACCCCTACGTGGGTCGTTTATGCTTTGTACGCTCATACTCGGGCGTGCTGGAGTCAGGCTCGTATGTACTGAACAACCGTTCGGGCAACAAGGAGCGTATCTCTCGTATTTTCCAGATGCACGCCAACAAGCAGAACCAAATTGACCGGCTCGAAGCCGGGGATATCGGGGCTGTGGTTGGTTTCAAAGACATCAAAACCGGCGACACGCTATCGGACGAGAAGCACCCAATCGTGCTGGAGTCGATGGTATTCCCGGAGCCAGTTATTGGCTACGCTATCGAACCAAAGAAAACTGCTGACCAGGATAACTTCTCGAAAGCTATCGGTAAGCTGATCGAAGAAGATCCAACTCTTAAAGTGGAGTCGAACGACGAAACCGGGCAGACCATCATCCGGGGTATGGGTGAACTTCACCTCGAAATCATCATCGACCGGATGCGTCGGGAGTTTAAGGTAGAAGTAAACCAGGGTGCACCCCAGGTGGCTTATAAAGAGAAGCTGACCAAGAGCGTTGAACACCGCGAGGTTTACAAGAAGCAAACGGGTGGTCGCGGTAAGTTTGCCGACATCCTGTTTGAACTCGGACCCCGTGGCGAAGACGAAAACGGCGTTGTGCAACCCGGTCTCGACTTCGTGAATGGCATTGTGGGTGGTGTAATTCCCCGCGAATTTATCCCCGCTATCCAGAAAGGCTTTGACGAATCGCTGAAGAACGGTCCATTGGCTGGCTTCCCGCTTCAGAGCATGAAGGTTCGGTTATTCCACGGCTCATTCCACGACGTTGACTCCGATTCGCTGTCGTTCGAGATGGCGGCCCGTCTGGGCTTCCGCGAGGCTGCCCGTCAGGCCGGTCCGAAACTGCTCGAACCGATTATGGCTGTTGAAGTGCTGACTCCGGAAGAATATACCGGTCCGATTACGGGCGATTTGAACCGTCGTCGGGGTATCATGAAAGGCATGGATACCAAACAGGGTTCGCAGGTCATCAAGGCTGACGTCCCTCTGTCTGAGTTGTTCGGCTATGTAACGGACCTGCGCACGATGTCGTCGGGCCGGGCCACGGCCAACCTGACCTTCGCGCACTACGAAGTGGTACCGCAGAGCCTCTCGGAAGCTGTTGTGGCTAAAGAAAAAGGTGGCAGCAAATAAGGCGTAACTGCCTGAAGATGCTTCCTTCGGTCAGCATGACAAATTGAGCAGGGCGTTCGGGCAACCGGGCGTCCTGTTTTGGTGTATGAACCCCGGCTTATTTTTTGCAGTTTTACTGCCGACAAGACAACGGAAGCCATGATGAACATTCAGTATATATCCAACCACAAAGGCTGCACCGCCGGGGTATTCATTCCAATTGAAGAATGGGAGCCAATGAGAGAGCAACTCGGCCTGCCCGAAGAGCCGCAATACGACGAAGATGGCCTGGCCATAAATAAAGCCGCTATACTCGCTAACGTGAGAGAAGCCCTGGAAGAAGTAAAACTTTATAAGCAGGGAAAAATTAAGTTGCAGTCAGCTCGTGATTTTCTCAAAGAACTGGAAGCCGAGAACGAGTTATGAAGCTGTATTAGCCGTTTCGTTCAAGCGAGATTTCAAACGGCTCGCCAAGAAGTACAGGTCTTTAAATGGAGAACTTGACAGCCTTATCTCCTCCCTCGAAGAAAACCCTATACAGGGTAATTCACTTGGCCGAAGTTGCTATAAAATCCGACTGGCCATCAAGAGCAAAGGCACGGGTGAAAGCGGAGGAGCACGTGTTGTTACCTACGTCGTTACGGAAGACGAGCAGGTTATTTTGCTGACTATCTACGACAAAAAAGACAAAGCCGACCTCGACCCTGGCGAGTTGGACGCACTTCTAAGCGACCTATCAGAGTGACGTAACAAACTCCCGAACGCGCCGGGCATAACCATCGGTAAACTCCATCAAAGAAAGAGTTCGCATACCCTTTCCCCGCCATCAAATTTCCCGTACCTTTGCACCCGAAATTCGCCACCCGACCGGAGTAAATGGTTCTTTCGACGGGGGCATAACCAAACGAACCACAACACAATGAGTCAGAAAATTCGCATTAAGCTGAAGTCGTTCGATCACATGCTGGTCGATAAGTCAGCCGAGAAGATCGTCAAGGCGGTCAAATCGACGGGTGCCATTGTTAGCGGTCCCATCCCGCTGCCTACCAAGAAAGAGAAGTTCACCGTACTGCGGTCGCCCCACGTCAACAAGAAAGCGCGCGAGCAGTTCCAGCTTTGCACGTATAAGCGGCTGGTCGATATTTACAGCAGCAGTGCGAAAACCGTTGACGCCCTGATGAAACTCGACCTGCCCAGCGGTGTCGATGTCGAAATCAAAGTATAATGGGCTGTCATCAATGAATTTTGAACCGCCGATACAACGCCTGACCGGCCCGTATCGGCGGCTTTTTTTGTAGCCCGGACGTCCACGTCCGGTAGCCGAATGGCTAACTACGTAGTTACATAATTAGCCGGGTACACACAGCCTGACGCCTACCGGACGTGGACGTCCGGGCTACGCTTATGAACTGGACCAAACAAGGACTCATTTACAAACCAACCGGCGAGATGCCGTTTAGCCGGACCCACGCGCAGGTGCCATTTGGCTTTCCGATGGGTGATAAGCTCCGCGTTTATTTTGCCACCCGCGACGAGAACAGCTCCTCGGCCACCTCGTTCGTGGAGCTTGATCCGGACAACCTCACAACCGTTACCTACGTCCATGATAAACCGTGTCTGAGCAAAGGTGCGGTGGGTATGTTCGACGAAACGGGCGCCATGCCGTCCTGGTTTTTGCCCGTGACCAACCCGGAAACCGGCGAAGACGAAATCTGGCTATATTATACCGGCTGGAACAAAAGCGAAACGGCCAGCTACCGGCTTGGCATCGGTCTGGCCATAAGTCGCGATGGTGGGCTGACGTTTGATCGTAAATATACCGGCCCGCTCATGGACCGCTCTATTTACGACCAGGTGTGGGTTGCCCAGCCATGCGTTATGCGCGAGGGCAATACGTGGCGGATGTGGTATCTGTCCTGCACCAAAATCGAAGTCATTGACGGACACCCCGAGCCTTTCTATAATGTCAAGTATGCCGAATCGACAGATGGCGTAATCTGGGAACGTACCGGCCGCGTCTGCGTTGATTACGACGACTTTACCGATGCCATTGGCCGACCTACCGTGTTTCGTGACGGCGACCTGTACAAAATGTATTTTTCCTATCGTTCGGCCACCAATTACCGCACCGACCCCAGCCGCAGCTACCGCATTGGCTACGCTGAATCGCGCGATGGGCTGACATGGGAACGCAAAGATGAACTGGCCAATATTGACCGCGCTGACAACGGCTGGGACTCAGTAATGATGGACTACTGCCACATTTTTCCGCACAATAATCAGTGGACAATGTTTTATAACGGTAATGGTTTTGGGGCTTCGGGCTTCGGGTATGCCGTAAGTCAGTCCGAAGTCTGATTAGCGTCAGTGCGTTCAGGCCGGAATGTACGGAGTTTTGCCCGTTGCCACTCG
>JBBRUB010000560.1:0-3593 GCA_038248175.1 Cytophagales bacterium
ACCTGCGCCGTGAACGCCTTGGTGCTGGCAACACCAATCTCCGGCCCGGCGTGGGTGAAGGCTCCGGCGTGGGTGGCGCGGGCGATAGACGAACCTACCACGTTACAGACCCCAAAAATCAACGCCCCTTTCGATTTTGCCAGTTCAATGGCGGCCAGCGTGTCGGCGGTCTCGCCCGATTGCGAGATGGCAATCACCACGTCGCCTTCTTTGATAATCGGGTTGCGATACCGAAACTCCGAGGCATACTCAACCTCAACGGGAATCCGGGCCAATTCCTCAAAAATGTATTCGGCCACCAAACCCGCGTGCCAGGATGTGCCACAGCCAATAATTACGATGCGTTCTGACCGGGCAATGTTGTCGAGATAATCGCGCAGGCCACCGAGTTGCACCAAACCAGACTCGGCCAACACCCGGCCCCGCATAGCATCAGCAATGGAGCGCGGTTGCTCAAAAATTTCTTTCCGCATAAAATGATCGAACCCGCCTTTTTCGATGGCTTCTAATTCCAGCTCGATGGTCTGGATATACGGCGTTTTTTCGCCGTTTTCGAGCGTCAGGATGCGTAGGATACCGCCCCGCACAACCGCAATTTCATAATCGTCGAGATACACCACGTCTTTGGTGTATTCGATGATGGGCGTGGCATCGGAGGCAAAGAAAAACTCGTCTTCGCCCACGCCAATCACCAACGGCGAGCCTTTGCGGGCCGCCACCAGCAGCGTCGGGTCGTTGTGGCTCATCACTACAATCGCATACGCCCCCACAACTTCCTGCAAGGCCAGCCGAACGGCTTCTTCGAGCGAGGTATGGGTCTCATCCTGAATGCTTTCGATAAACTGAAT
Organism: Cytophagales bacterium; assembly: GCA_038248175.1. Taxonomy (GTDB): domain Bacteria; phylum Bacteroidota; class Bacteroidia; order Cytophagales; family Spirosomataceae; genus Spirosoma. The sequence goes on from JBBRUB010000560.1 coordinate 849, forward strand.
CAGCACTTCGGTATCGGTCTGACTCTGAAAAACGTGGCCTTTTTTGAGCAACGCCTGCTTGATGGCCGCGTAGTTTTCGATGATGCCATTATGCACAATCGCCAGCCGCCGGTGAAACGAGTAGTGCGGGTGGGCATTTTGGTCGTTGGGTTCGCCGTGGGTGGCCCAGCGGGTGTGGCCCATGCCGATGGTGGCGTGCAGGGCCTTGCCCACGAGTTCCTGCTCTAAGGCCACGACTTTACCTTTTTTCTTATATACTTTTAATCCGGGTCCCGCTGGATCGTCGCCGTTCATCAGGGCGATACCCGCGCTGTCGTAGCCCCGGTATTCGAGTCGTTTCAATCCGTTGAGCACTAAAGGAGCCGCTTCGCGGTGGCCGACGTAGGCAACAATTCCACACATTTTTGTAGAGACGCATCCTTGCGTCTATTTTCGGTTTACAGGGTCAAATAACGGCAAAAGCGGGCTAATTCGTTTTCCGATGCCGAATTCGCTGGCCGAATTGTGTGCCGGGTTATGCCAAACGCGGGGCGCACGGTATTGTCGAATCACCGGAAACCGCATCTGTGCATCGTGTTCCTGTACACCTTTTTGTATGTGCCGGAATTAACAATTTATTCATATTAAAAATAGATTTTGGTCTATTTGTTTTGTTACCTTGCTACCCAACTTCAATAACCACAACACACAATGGAAAACAATTCTAATCCGCAAGTCACCCCCCCCCCGAAAGGTGACACCGGAGGTATTAGCCACGTTCACAAACTGGTTTCAAACAACGCTTGCGGCCCTGCCTCCGCCCGACAACCCCGCCCCACCCCCGTTAACCGCCGTGTCCCCGTTGCCCGAACTACCCGGCTGGGATAAACTGAAACCCCACGAGCAAACGGTGTTGCGCCTGATTGCGGAGGGCGGCACAACCGCCAGCATTGCCGACACACTGAACCTGAGCGGTCATACGATTCACGGCCAACGAACCATCATCAGCCGGAAGTTAGGTTTGACCGGCCCCGATTGCCTGTTGCGCTTTGCCGAACGGCACCGGGCGTGGCTGCTGCAACCGCCCCCGGCCTGAGCGAAAAAAGGCACTTAAGTGCGGAAAAATCAGCACTTAAGTGCCTTTTTTATTGCTAAAAACCCCCTCACCTTTGTCTTACCAAAACGCAACGAACGACGTATGAAAACGACCTGGATATACACGCTAATTTTGCTCACCGCCTTTGGGCTGGGGTTGGGTTGCAAGAAAGAAGTGGAGCCGGTTAACACAGCCGTCTATCCGCCCGGTTGCCGGATTGTCCGAACATTTTACAAGAATCCTACTATTGGCCGTTCAAAGGATATTATAATCAATCCAGAGATAATTACACTGGAAGATGGAAGCCAAGTGGAGGTGTCTTCCGTTTTTAAGACAAGTTATTCCTATGATAAGGGAGGAAAAATTACAGAAATTAATTATCAAGTTACTGCTGGAGGATATTTCCTTTATCGTTACACATACACAGATAAAAAGCTATATAAATATAATGAATCGTTCAGTTCTGAGATTAATATCCAGCCGAATCCTTCCAGTAGGCGCGATACACTGACATTGGACCAACAAGGTTTACGGGTACTAATTGATGAACAGGGGAAGTCAATTTCATACTACAATACTGATAGGCAATTTTTGGGAGATGGCCCTACACCTAATCAGAAAAATAGCTATGAAAATGGTAACCTCGTTGAGCAGATGGTAAATGCCACTTGGGTGCAACAAGCCGGGCAATGGACTCCATTAGATTATCGGTTGACTCACTTTAGCTATGACCCGCAACGCCCTAACTTGCCTGTTGTGCAACAGTTTCTGGGCGAGGAGAGCCGAAATCTACCTATGAAAGAAATATGGGAAATGCAAAAATCATCTCAGTTTCCTAATGGGCCGGTCTATCAGAAAACCTTTACATACAGCTACGACGCGCAGGGTCGCGTAAAACGTCGGTTGGCTCATGGAAAGGCATTATATCGGGGCTGGTTTGTTGAAGATGACCCGTATGGGGTTGGCGTAACCGACTACGAGTATCAAGATTGTTTGTAGCATTTCTTTTCAAACAAAACGCAACGAACTTATGAAAACGACATGGATTTACACGCTGATTTTGCTCACCGCCTTTGGGCTGGGGCTGGGTTGCAGGAAGAGGGTAGAAGAGACGATAACCGCCGAACCACCCCTGCCTCCCGAAGGCTGTCAGATTGTGCGGACAATCTACAAAACGCCAACATTTGGCCGGGCTAAAAATCTGATTCTCGCGCCGGAAATTATTACGTTGGATGATGGTAGTAAAGTTGAAGTCTCCCAAGTTGGTGACGCTACATATCAGTATGATACGCAACGAAGGATTGTAGAGATATATGACAAGCTTGTAGAAGCAAGTTACCGTCGATACCTGTATACTTATAAAAACAATAGCCTGATTCAAGATTATGAGTCAGCAAATCCTTCCCTTCCAAGTTATTACACAAAAAAAGACACGCTGATTTTAAATCAACAAGGTCTCAATGTATGGTTAAATGATGCTGGAGTTCCTCAGACTCGCTACAATTCGGAGGGTCAACTACTCGGTGATGGCCCCAGGCCCGATATTCGTAAATATGATACAGGGAACCTGACCGAACAAATACTCAATGCGACTTGGATACAGGAGTCAGGGCAACTAACACCTTTGGACTATTGGCTTAAACGATTTGCCTATAACTTGAATCGTCCTA
>JBBRUB010000561.1:0-3585 GCA_038248175.1 Cytophagales bacterium
AGCAGCCTAATTCAGAAAAGGCCGTGCTGTACCTGCAACAGCAGACAGACGCGTTTCAGGCCGACCCTAAACGCACCACGTTCTACCGGGTCTTTACGGCCCTGCCCCGGTTTGTAGGTAAACAACCCCTGACCGTACCCAACGACATGGCCTTCGCGCTGGAGCGAATCCGGCCCGGACTTACCGTAACTGGCTGGTCAATGGACCGACTGGCGCGGGTGTGGTGGCTGCTGCAACTCCCCGCCGACGACGAAACTTACTACGTCCAGACCATCACCGAACTGTTCCGGGCGGGCGAAATCAACGAACTCGTTGCGCTGTATTCGGCCCTGCCCGTGCTGGCCTATCCGGCAGCATGGCGGTTTCAGGCCACCGAAGGCATCCGCAATAACATCGGCGATGTGCAGTCGGCCATTATGCTGCACAACCCGTACCCGAAAGACGAATTAGACGAAGCGGCCTGGAATCAGCTGGTGATGAAAGCGTTTTTTACCGATAAAGAGGTAACGCAGATTACGGGCCTGACCGAACGCAAAAACGCCCGGCTTGCCCAAACGCTGGCCGATTACGTGGCCGAACGCCGGGCTGCCGGGCGCAGTTTGCCGCCCCATATTGAGGAGTTGCTTTAATAAAACCGGTAGCTGATACCCGCCGAGAGCATGAGCGAGGGCGCACTGCCCTGCAACTGCTCATAGCCGAAATTCACCTGCTGGTACTGCACCTGAATCTCGCCCCCCAGCCGCTGCTCGCGTTTGCCGTAGTATTTGACACCAACGGCGGGTGCGAAAGCCGTCTTGAAACCATTACTCTGGTCGGTCAGCGTACCGAAATAGTTGGTGTAATCAACGTAGGCACCGCCCCCGGCAATCTGCACGTACGGACGAAGCGCGGCTGAGTTCTCGGCGAAATAATACGACAGCGACGCCATAGCCGGGATAATGGTCAGTGTCCGGGTTTGTACTGCCGAAATGTCCTGACCGCTGTTGCCATCGCTGAACGACGCCACCTCGCGGCCCCGCCGTTGCTGATTGTACTGATAGCCCGTTTTCAGGCCAATCGAGAACCGCTGCGGAAAGAGCCACTCGCCATCGAGCGCGAAATTGGCGGGCGAAACCCCGTTGATGTAGCCTTTCTGACCGCCCAGCGGCATACTGACGCCATACCGGGCCGATATGTTGAACGTAACGTACCGATCGAACGGCGACGCAAAAATATCGCTGTACGGATTTTGCGATTGCTGCGCCCAGGCCGCTGATGTCAGCAGCGCGAAAAACAGCGTAAAACCAATTGATATGCGTTTCATTGTCAATGCGTAAAATCGTGAAAAATAGGGGTGAAGACAGGCTCTTAAGAACCCGCTTACCGGCTGGCCGTCAGGTAGGGCGACTGAGCAAAAATGGCGTTGATGGCTGTGTCCACATCCTGCGTAGAGGTAATATCGCCCCCCCGGATCGTGGCGTCGAAGAGCACGTTGAGCTGCACCTGATCGGGACCGGCAGCGGGCGGTCGGTTTTTCAGGTCAACCATCTGGATTTGCCAGTACCGTTCACTCACCTGATAGGTATAATAGCTTGGAAAGAAAGGGTTAAACCCAAAGCCGCCCAGTCCGCCAAAGCCGCCCATCCAATAGTTTGAAAAGTAAGCGTTCGGATTCAAACCTACGCCTGTGAACCGGTTGTTGACTTTGATAACAGCCACGCCTATATCGGCAGGTTGCCCTCTGGCCACCCGCCGAAAACCCCGGCTCTGGAGCGCACTGGCCACGTTGGTTATGAATCGGTCTTCAATGTCGCCCCGGACGGTGGTTAGCTGGTTGTTGGACTGCACCACGACCGAATCGGGCAGGCTGAATGTTTTGTACTGACCGAAGTTAACCGAGCGGTCGTAGTTTGTGATATACACCTTAGTTTCCTGCGGGGTCAGGCCGTCGGTGGCATTGTCGCGGCAGGCCGTCAGCGTACTGCCCAGCGTTAGCAACACCGCGTAGAGGCCCCATCTGAACTGCGTTAATTTTTGAAGTGTGTTCATGGTTGTGTGTTGTTTCTATGCTCTAATGAACGAATAGACGATGCCTAAGGTTGTCAAGAATCGAATTAGAAATGGGTTTAGTCTGCTATCTGATAAGCCGTACTTTTGTCTGTACATCCTTATAACGAATCAATACGCTCATGGATTTTCTGGATCAGATTCGCTGCATGTCGTTCTTCGATATGCATATCCACATGATTTCCCGCACCACGGACGACTATCAGGCCATGGCCGACGCCGGTATCGTGGCCGTCATTGAACCGGCGTTCTGGATGGGGCAGCCCCGCTCCGGTCCCGACTCGTTCCGCGACTATTTTGCCACGCTCGTGGGCTGGGAGCGGTTTCGGGCGTCGCAGTTTGGTATCCGGCATTACTGCACCATCGGGCTCAACTCCAAAGAAGCCAATCAGGAAGCCCTGGCCGAGCAGGTCATGGAGATGCTGCCGCTGTTTATCTACAAAGAAGGCGTAGTGGGCATCGGCGAAATCGGCTTCGACGATCAGACCCCCGCCGAAGAAAAATACTACCGGGCGCAGCTCGATCTGGCCAGAGAAGCCGGATTGCCCGTGCAGATTCATACGCCCCACCGCGACAAAAAGCAGGGTACCAGCCGCAGCATGGACATTGCGCTGGAACACGGCCTGGCCCCGAACATGGTCATTGTGGATCACAACAACGAAGAGACCGTGCGCGAGGTGCTGGACCGGGGTTTCTGGGCGGGTTTTACTATCTACCCGTTTACCAAGATGGGCAACGAGCGCATGGTAGAGGTGGTAAAGCAGTACGGCCCCGAACGTATCATGATCAACTCCGCTGCCGACTGGGGCATCAGCGATCCGCTGGCCGTACCTAAAACAGCCGCCCTGATGAAGCAGCACGGTATTTCTGACGAAACCATCCGGCTCGTTTCGTTCCAGAACGCCGTAACGGCCTTCGCCCAAAGTGGCCAGATCGACATAGACTCGCTCACCCAGCCCATTGCCATCGACCAGAGCGAACGCTTCAACGGCAGTTCGGTACTGCGCGGAGGCCAGGCCCCCCGCATCGACAAAACCTCGACCATTATCCGGTAAGCCGTGACGCACAGCTATGGTGGTAAGCGGTAAATGTCACCCGACCAAAATAAGGGGTCGAATTATTTTGGTAAAAACTTCTTCTTTGGAATGGTATTCCCATCTGTCCCTGCCCACCGGCAAACAGGTGGGGTTTCATTTTTATAGGGCAGTAATTCAATGGCATTAATTGGGGAATCATTGCCGCCAGGCCAAAGGCCGTTTCAATCCTTCTTTTCGTGGATTAGCCGTCAGAATAACGATAATAATCAGACAGAAACACCCGCCGTAGTTCTGTTTCAATCCTTCTTTTCGTGGATTAGCCGTCAGAATATGCTCTGCAATAATAGCGCAATAGGTAGGATAATTCGTTTCAATCCTTCTTTTCGTGGATTAGCCGTCAGAATTTTTGACAACCTGTACGACGTGAAAGCGTATGTACAGTTTCAATCCTTCTTTTCGTGGATTAGCCGTCAGAATTTTTGACAACCTGTACGACGTGAAA
>JBBRUB010000562.1:0-3578 GCA_038248175.1 Cytophagales bacterium
AGCGCGGTCAATGAGGGTTTTGCGGTACGGCACCCAGAATTATACCAACGGCGGGGGTAGTAGCTGTTTTTTTTCTGGATGAAGCACACAGCTTGCTGAATCTGTTCGAGCAGGGCGTAGGTCAAACCGGCACATACGTCTCCAGCACGGTGAAACTGCCCTCACGGTAAGTTTCGGTGTCGGGAACAAGCGTTACGTTGGTTACGCTGGCTGGAATCAGGACGCATTGGCCCATGTTGAGTGGGACACTATAGCCACCCGGCGCATTGACAGTCAGCCCGCCCGCTACACAAATCAGCACCACGAACGAGTCGAGGTGGGTGTAATCGTGTTCTACTTCCTGAGTGAAGTTCAGGACGTTGGTCACGAAATGATCGCTCGTAACGGCGTTGACGGTTTCGTTTTCAGTGCGTGCGTACTGGGTTTTGTAATCGTCGTAATGGTGGTAGTCGATAGCATCGACGGCGAGGTTGGTGTGGAGGTCACGTTTTTTGCCGGTAGTCTGGTCCACACGGTCGAAGTCGTAAATGCGGTACGTAGTGTCGGAGGTTTGCTGAATTTCGGCCAGCAGCAGCCCCTTGCCAATGTAATGCACCCGACCAGCTGGCAGGAAAAACACATCGCCTGCGTGGGCGTCTTCTATGTTCAGCAGGTCCTGAATGGTGCCGTTGGCAACGGCCTGTTTGTATTCGTCTTTGGTCAGTTCACGGTTGAAGCCCGCGTTGAGCTTCGCTCCCTGGTCGGCCTGCATAATGTACCACATTTCCGTTTTTCCGTAGCCCACGCCCCGCTCTTTAGCCAGTTCGTCGTTCGGGTGCACCTGAATAGAGAGGTCGTCATTGGCGTCGATAAACTTGATGAGCAACGGAAACCGGTCGCCGTAATGCGCATAGACGTGTTCGCCCACCAGATCGCCTTTGTAGCGTTGTACCAGATCGCGCAGGGATTCGCCTTTCAGCCCACCCTCAGCTACCACCGATACGTTTCCCTCCACATCAGACACCTCCCAGGTTTCGCCACAGTTGGGCAGTTGACCATCCGGTCCGGCACCAATGTCTTTGCCGAGAACGGTTTGTATTTTCTGGCCACCCCATATTTTGTCTTTGAAAATAGAATCGAATGTGAGTGGATACAGCATAATGGAGTCAGTAAAAGATGAATGAATAAATCAGCTGGCAAATTACGTACTACCCACGCCACACAAAAATTTGCAGCGATTTTGAGTTACAACCGCACCACTTCACCGGTGCGGACACTTTCGTCGCAGGCGAAGGCGATGCGCAGGCTGTTGACGGCGTCCTGCAAGTGATTGGTCAGATCCAGATCATCATGAATGGCCCCCAAAAAGTAGCGTTGCTCCCGATTGCAGAGTTCCTGATGGTCCGGTTCGTCGGTCATGTCGATCCAGGTGTCGGGCCGGGCGAAGGCATCGTCGGCGGTGAGGTCGGCGTGGTGAACGCGCAGCGATTCGGTCTTGGTGTGTGAATCGACATTATCCGAGTTGCCCGTTGCCCCGGCATTGCGGGCCACGATGGATACGCTGCCTTTCGGACCCATCACGTCTTTCACGAAAAAGGCGGTTTCGCTCACCATCGGCCCCCAGGCGGCTTCGTACCAGCCCACCGAGCCGTCTTCAAAGCGAATCTGCAACTGCCCATAGTTATAATTGTCGGCGGGAATATCGTCGGTCAGTCGGGCACCGATGGCCGTTACCTGCGTCGGGCGCGAGCGGGTCATCTGGCACATCACGTCAATGTAATGCACCCCGCAATCGACAATCGGGCTGAGCGATTTCATCAGGTTACGGTGCACCGTCCACATGTGGCCGTGGCTTTGCTGGTTCAGATTCATGCGCATCACCAGGGGCTTACCCAGCTGCTGCGCTTCAGACACGAACCGCTCCCAACTGGGATGTACCCGCAGGATGTAGCCTACCACGACTTTACGCTGAGCGTTCAGGGCCGCTTCCATAACGCGCTCGGCCCCGGCAACGGTATCGGCAAGGGGTTTCTCGATGAACACGTGGCACCCCTGTTCCAAAGCCATCAGCGCGAAGGCTTCGTGGGTGTCGGGATACGTAGAGATGCAGACCGCATCGGGGCGGGTTTCGCGCAGGGCGGTGGCGTAATCGTCGTACAGCGGGTAGTTGCCGCCGAGTTTTTCGTTCAGCACGTGCTTGCTGTTACCGGTCGAGACAAGGCCGCAGATGGCAAAGCCGTCGAGGGTATGGTACGACATGGCGTGCGACGCGCCCATGTTGCCGCAACCGACAACCAATACGCGCAAAGAGGTAGGATTAGTCATGGGCCAAAGATAGGGCATTGCGGGATACCCGGTCAATAGTCGATGGCGGCAACTATTAGTGTATCGGTCCCCGTTCGGGTGGGTACCGTGACCGGATCGCCCACGCGTTTGCCCTGCATGGCGCGAACGATGGGGGCCATGAAGGCAATCAGCCCCTGATTAGCGTCAGCCTCGTCGACTCCCACAATGGTCAGTTTTCGTTCGGGCGGGTTGGTTTTTCCGGGCCGGGGTTTCAGCGTAACGGTGGCCCCAAACCTGACTTCGTCCAGGGCCGGATGTTCCTCAACCACTTTGGCCGTGGCAATGCGCTGGTTGAGCAGGCCGATGCGTCCGTTCAGTTCGGCCAGTTGACGGCTGCGGTCGCGCTCTTCCAGTGTCCCCGCCGATACCGTTGCCCGCTCGGACTCCAGCTCGGTCAGTTCGTCGCGCAGTAACGTCAGACCACGGAGCGTTACGTAATTGGTCATGCCCGGCGGCAAGGGAGCGCGGGCCGGAATAACGACCGGGTCGTCGGCGGTTTCGTTTTTGAGGAAGGCACTACTCATGGCGTTTCGGGTTAAACGCCGTTAACGAGCAGGATTGGAAGATTGTTCAGGCAGCCCGCTCGTGTGCCCCGGAAGGATCACGTCTGGTAGGAATACGCACAGCCAGCACATCAATAGGAATGGTGGTGGCACAGCGAAAGTGTCCCAGCGGACAGGCTTTTTTGCCATGCAGCCCACAGGGTTTACAGTCGAGTGACTCGGGGCTTTGTACCGTAGCGGCCCCGTCGGCCAGCGGACCAAATCCAAATTCCGGCACTGTCGAGCAGAACACCGCCGTAGTGGGCGCGTTCATGGCCGAACACAAATGCAGCGGAGCCGAGTCGTTCATGTAGTTCATGTCCGCCCGCTGCAACAAGGCGGCAGACTGGAGCAGACTGAGTTTTCCGGCGAGATTCTGGACGTTCATACGCCCACTTTCCTGAGCGATACGTTCGCAAACGGCAGCATCGGCGGGGGCACCAAGTAGGTAAACGGTCAGGTTGTTGGGCAGGGTACGGATCAGTTCAATCCAGCCACTGGCAGGAAACTGTTTAGTGAACCAGACCGACGTAGGCGCGATACACACGTAGGCTGCCTGTTGCAACTCCCTCACGTGGTCATGGTCGGCCAGCGACGGGTAGAGTTTGGGGCGGGTTATTTTTTCTGACGGGGTTATGCCCAGCGGCAGCAGCAGATTGGCGTTACGGTCAATTTCGTGCAGCCCCGGCGCAGACCGATACGGAACCTGAT
>JBBRUB010000563.1:0-3575 GCA_038248175.1 Cytophagales bacterium
ACAGCCGCCAGTCTGCCGATTACGGGTTTTTTAATCTGGCGGAACAAACGGTACCGACAAAAGAGCAGAGAGGTGACTGCGCGTCAGAAAGTTCTCCAGTAAAAACGGAACATTACCAGACCCCGGCTCCGTTTCAGACATTTTTTTTGAAAGCGCGAATCAACGAATTTGTAATACTATTCGTTAAGCTAAAACAAAACGCAAGCCCATGTTTCGACGCCTACCGCCTGTTGTTCAGTTCATTTATATTGGCGTCGTTGGCGTTTTCTTAGGTACCGTTGCCGGACTGGTCAACGAGTTTTTCCAGCAACCATTCAGCGCGAGTAATGCCTTGATCTGGTTGTTTTTGATGATTATCAGTGGCGGTATCACTACGGTTATTACCTTATATGGCCGGGGCAAATTCGACTAACTTATTTAACCCAACATCTATGCGCCGTTCATTTCTTTACCTTTCTATATTCACCGCTGTGCTGACGGCGGGGTTTCTTGCCTGCAACACCAACGACCCCGAAGCGGTACGGCCACCAGCCAGATTCGGGCTGGATTTCATCAATGTGGTGGGTAATCAGCCTCTGCAGTTGGGTACAGTTGCCTACACAAACGCATCGGGCGAGTTATTCACGCCCACGAATTTCAATTACTTCGTGAGCAATATCCGGCTTATCCGTACCGATGGCTCGGCCTGGGTTGTGCCGCAGGACAGCAGCTACTTTCTGATCCGGCAGACCAACCCGGCCTCGCAGAAAATCATGCTCAACAACGTACCGGTGGGCAGCTACAAAGCCGTTTCGTTTGTACTCGGCGTCGATAGCCTGCGCAGTACGGCAGACATCAGCAAACGGACGGGCGCACTCGATCCGGCAGTTGACCATACGGGCGCGAACGGCATGTACTGGTCGTGGAATTCGGGCTATATTTTTATGAAACTCGAAGGCACCTCGCCCAGCGTGCCCCGCGATGCTACGGGCAGGAGCAACTTTCGCTACCACATTGGCTACTTCGGCGGGCGCGATACCAAAACGATTAATAATCTGAAAACCATCACGGTACCGTTCGGCACTGATGCAGCGCAGGTCGATCCGTTCCGGCAGCCAACGGTGCAGATCCAGGCCGATGTGCTGACGATTTTCGACGGAATAACGCCCATCAGTATCAAGGTGTATCCTGAAGTAATGATCTCGCCGTTTTCCGCTACGGTGGCCAAAAACTACGCTGGTATGTTCTCGTACAAGGGTATGAAAACAACCGTTACGGACTGAGTATGAAACGGTTCCCACTAATCGGTTTTCTGCTTAGTGCCGCATTGTTCGGGTCGGTGGCATCGTGCCAGTCGGGTGGTGGCGAGGTAGTGGTGCCCACGCCGGTGCCGGGTAAACCCGATACAACGCCACCGGTTGTGTACCAGACCACGCCTTACCCCTGGAAAAAGCCCGCCAACTTTCCTGACCCCATCTATAATTTCGCCAATAATCCGCTGACGCTGGAAGGTGTTGCGCTGGGCCGGACGCTGTTTTATGATGATATGCTGTCGGTAAACGGTACGGTCAGCTGTGGTTTTTGCCACCAGCAGCCAGCCGCCTTCGCCCACCCCGATCACGCGCTAAGTCATGGGGTAGATGACAAAATCGGCACCCGCAATAACCTCGGATTACAGAATCTGGCGTTTTACAAAAACTTCTTCTGGGACGGGGGCGTATCTGACCTTGACTTACTGTCTATGGCGCCCATCGAAAACCCGGTCGAGATGGCCCATTCCATGCCCAAGCTGCTGAGTTCGGTACGGCAGTCGGCTAAATACCGGCCCCTGTTCCAGTCGGCGTTTGGGTCGGACTCAATCACGACGGCGCGGTTTTTAAAGAGTTTGTCGCAGTTTATGCTCACGATGGTATCGGCAAATAGCCGGTACGATAAATACTCCCGCAAAGAAGCCGGGGGGGAGCTAACTACGGACGAACTGGCCGGACTGAATCTGTTTCAGCAAAAGTGCAGTAGTTGCCACGCGGGTGAGTTATTTACCGATCAGTCGTTTCGGAACAACGGCCTGAGTCGCGCCTTCAATCAGGACGAAGGCCGGTATGGCATTACGCTGCGTACCGAAGACAAGTTCAAATTTAAGGTGCCGAGTCTGCGCAACGTGGTCCGTACCCCGCCGTACATGCACGATGGCCGGTTTGGGAGTCTCGACGATGTGCTGAATCATTATGCAACCGATATTCAGGACGTGGCGGAACTTGACCCGGCCCTGCGCAAGAACGGCAAACCCGGCGTGTTGCTCACCAATTCCGAAAAGAAGCAGATCATTGCATTCCTGAGTACCCTCACTGACACGGCCTACATTGCCGACCGCCAGTTCAGCGCACCAAATTAGTGCGAATGATTGAGCCGGTGCTGCCGAATATTAATGAGGTGGGTAATGACCAGCCCTGCCGAGGCTAAGTAGCCCACGTAGTGGAAAATTCCGCTGACACTTTCGAGTAGCAGACTACTCGCAAACAGAAGCAGGAATCCCCACAGGGCGCGTTTAATAGCGGGCGGGGCATAATGCCGGGTGACCAGAAAAACGGCAATGGCGTTGACGCCAATGAAAAGATAATCCAGACTTAAAAAACTAATGGTCAGGTGATTATGTGGCGTCAGGGCCGAACCTACCAGAAGAAAAGGCGTGCCGATACAGTGAACCAGGCAAAGTGCCGATCCGGCAATACCCATGTAATCGGCCTTGTTGTTAGTATAATCCGTCTTCATAGTTGGGCAAATACACGGCACGTTGAGAAGCCGTACATCTCAACAAACTCAACTTTTTGCAACAAAGTTGCGAATAAGGTGTAAAAAAGTGAAGAACGAATAGCGATGAGTGAAGAATCGCTACTCGTTATTCACTTTCTAAGCCCAGATCATGCTGGCAATCCCAATCAGCATGATAAGTTTGCAGAGGGTGCTGAGGTAGCCGAAGTCGCGCCGTTTGTCGGCATAGACGAGCCGGTAGGTGAGCCAGGTGATAGGAATGAGCAGCAGCAGGAAAATTATGGACAGGTGCTGGTTGCCCAGATCGTTGGCAATCAGAAAGAGTGTCATAATGAACGATGCAATCAGCACGTAAAGCAGGTACTTGGTTCGGCGCAGGCCCCAGATAATTGGCAGGGTGCGGCAACCGAAACGCGCATCTCCCCGAATGTCCTGCATATCTTTAATGATTTCGCGCACCAGCGAAATGCCGAACGAGAACAGGGCATAAATCAAGATAATCTCCGCGTTTTTCCGGTAATACACGGCCAGCACCAGCAACGCAAAGGCCGTGAGCAGCGCAATCACGACGTTACCTATAAACGGTTCCCGTTTCAGCCAGGCCGAGTAAAACCATAACAGCGATACCGATACTACGTCCAGCAGGAACACCCATTTGCTCAGATACAGGCCAATCAGGCAACCCACTACGCTGAGGATCTGGTGGGTACCGATGGCCACGCGTCGTTTCAGGTACCGCCCAATTACCACCCGTTCCGGCTTGTTGATGAGGTCGATCTTGACGTCGAAATAATCGTTGATGATGTAGCCTGCTGCGGCAATGCAGA
>JBBRUB010000564.1:0-3573 GCA_038248175.1 Cytophagales bacterium
ATGCGGTTTTCGTCTTACCGATACCCATTACGTAACGAAATATTGCCTTGCGAGCCGTTCAGACCTTTACTTTCCTGTCTCTTCTGTTCATTTCCAGTACGACAACGGCGCAGCGGTCGCGCTACTGGGAAGATACGCCCGGCACATGGCTGTTGAACGCCGGTCTGGGCGTAACGCGCTACACCGGCGATTTGAATGAGTCGGGTGATCTGGACCATTTTCAGGCCGGAGTAGCCGCTAATCTGGCCATTTCGTACCGACTGTCCCAACAGGTGTCTCTCCGGGCCGAAGGACAGCTTTACCTCATTCACGGGGATCAGACTCATACCCGAAATTTTTACAATAACCTGTCGTTCATAAGCCTGAACCCCGATGTATGGGCGGGGGTGCAGGTTGACCTGTGGCGGGCCGATGATGCCCACCGTGTTCATATCCCGTACATGCTGGCGGGCGTTGGGCTGACATATATGACGCCAAGAACGTTTCTTGAGGGTAATTTGTACAGCCTGGCACCCCTGCAAACCGAGGGCGTGGCGTACAACCGCCTTCCGCTCATTATCCGCTACGGGTTTGGTGTTCCGCTGGCCGTTGGCGAACGGTTCAGGCTACACCTCGAAGGGACCTATACCCACGTTAACAGCGATTATCTGGACGATGTCAGCACGGTTTATGTTGACTTAAGAAACCGCAGTGATCCGTTCGTTACCATAGTGGCAGACCGGCGGGGAGAAATAGGTCTGCCAGCCAATAAGCCCGGCGAACAGCGGGGCAACAGCACCCGAAACGATGGCTACTTTGTTATAGCGGCCCGCCTGGTTTACGTATTATCGACACCCCGACTCCGTAATTATAGACGAACGTTTGGTCGTTGAATGGACGAACGTCGGTTAGGGTTTTGGGGGTTTGTGCCTTATTTTTGAGCCAAAACCCAGCTACATGAATCCCGCCGTTTTTATTGACGCGATCCAGACTGAACTTCAACGCACCGACTACGGGCAGCACCCACCCGAACTCTACGACCCCATCCGGTACATCATGAGCCTTGGCGGCAAGCGAATGCGCCCGCTGCTGACGCTCATGTCCACGTACCTCTTTACCGATGACTGGCCGCGTGCTGTTCGGCCTGCCCTGGGCGTGGAAGTATTTCACAATTTCACCCTGATGCACGACGATATCATGGACCGGGCACCGCTGCGCCGGGGGCAGCCAACCGTGCATGAAAAATGGAACGACAATATCGCCATTTTATCGGGCGATGTGATGCTGGTGAATGCCTATGATCTCCTGCTCGACGTGGATGCAAACAAGCTGAAACCCGTATTGGCGCGGTTCAGCCGGACTGCCGCCGAAGTGTGCGAAGGGCAACAGATGGATATGAACTTCGAGACCCGCTGGGATGTAACCGAAGCTGAATATATCGAGATGATTCGGCTCAAAACGTCGGTGCTGCTGGGGTACTCCCTCGAACTGGGCGGGCTGATTGCCGGAGCCGATGCCGAAACCAACCGACACCTGTACGAAAGTGGGGTGAACATCGGTATTGGATTTCAGCTTAAAGACGACCTCCTCGATGTGTATGGCGACCCGGCTAAATTTGGCAAGCAGGTGGGGGGCGACATCATTGCCAACAAAAAAACCTTCCTGCTTATCGAAGCGCTCGAAAAAGCCACCGGCCCCATCCGCGATGAACTTATCGGCTGGCTAACCCGAACCGATTTCGATAAAGTTGAAAAAGTGGCCGCTGTTACGGCTATTTACGACCAGTTGGGCATCCGGCAAATTACCCAGAGCCGTATCAGCGAGTATTTTGAGCGTGGGTTCACCAATCTCGAGCAGGTTGTAGCCGAACCCGCCCGTAAAGCCGTTCTGGGCGATTTCGCCCGCCAGTTGGTCGAGCGCGAGAGCTAACTGATTTACAAATTATAACATGAGCACAATTACTATTTTAATTGTCGTCACTGCCGGTATCAGTATTGCCGCCTGGCAAAATCAGTCGCTGATGAGCCGCTGGATTCTGAACCCATACCAGACTGCCAACCGGGGAGAGTACTACCGGCTGCTGACATCGGGATTCCTCCATGCCGACTGGGGACACCTGATTTTCAACATGATTACGCTGTATTTCTTCGGCGGGCTGATTGAGCAGATATTTGGGATGCTGTTTGGCGCGAGTGCACCAGTTTACCTGATTGGC
Source organism: Cytophagales bacterium (assembly GCA_038248175.1). Classification (GTDB taxonomy): domain Bacteria; phylum Bacteroidota; class Bacteroidia; order Cytophagales; family Spirosomataceae; genus Spirosoma. The sequence continues at coordinate 2,195 of JBBRUB010000564.1, forward strand.
TTTTACCTGGTGGCCATCATCGTATCAGACATTCCATCATTTCTGAAGCATCGCCCCAATCCAGGGTATAATTCGCTGGGCGCGTCGGGGGGGGTATCGGCCATTTTGTTTGCATCCATCCTGATTGCGCCCCTTAACAAGATCTACCTGTTCTTTATTCCTATTGGTATTCCCGGTTTCATCTTCGGTGGGCTGTACTTAGCGTATTCCTACTACGAGGGTCGGCGGGGAATGGGGAATGTAAACCATGATGCACACTTCTACGGGGCCGTATTCGGTATTCTGTTTATGATTCTGGTGTATCCGGCGGCTCTGCCCAACTTTATCGACCAAATCAGTAGCTGGCGGCTATTTTAGGCAATATGCTTAATCTGCTCAGACAACCCTACCCGTCCCATGACTCGCCCGGTCGGCAACTGCGGCATGCGGTAGTTATTGGGGCATTTGTGGGGGTGTTTCTGCTGCTGTTTCAACCGTTCGGCATCGGAATCTGGGAGACGTCCAACAAAACACTGAAAATACTCGGTTTCGGGCTTGCTACATTCCTGATAACGGCGTTTACATTTATTGTGTTGCCCCGCTTGTTTTCCCGGCAGTTTTCGGACGAACGCTGGACGGTTGGTTGGGAGATTCTGCTCGTCATTGGCAACATTCTGCTCATCGCGATTGCCAACCGGCTGTATCTGGAGTGGCTGGTGCAACATGAGAGTGGCTCCGGCTTGGGGGGCTGGCTGGGCATGATTCTGGTGACGTTTCTGATTGGGCTTTTTCCGACTGTCGGGGGTGTCCTGTTCAGCTATATCCGGCAACTAAAGAAGTACAGCGCATCAGCCGCGCAGTTCATCCAGCATTCGCCCGCTCCGCTTCGGGTTGATAGCGCCGAACCGCTGTTGACCACCCCAGCCAGCATCGCCATAACGTTGCTGGCCGATAATGAAAAAGACACGTTAACCCTGAACGTCACCGACCTGCTCTACATCGAATCGAGCGACAATTACTGCACGGTCGTGTATCAGCAGGGCAACAAAGTCAGCAAACCGTTACTACGCAGCAGTCTGAGCCGCCTGGCCGGGCAAATCGATCAGCCGCACATTGTTCGTTGCCACCGGTCGTATCTGGTGAACCTGAACCGGGTCGAGCGCGTAACGGGCAATGCGCAGGGCTACAAACTGCACCTTGCCAATGATACATTCACCGTACCTGTGTCGCGGCAATACAACGATACACTCGTGGCCGAGTTGAAAGGTTTGTAGTTCGTCCCAACCGCCTTCCCAACCGCCGTTTTCGTTTGTCAAACGCCACAAACCGTGCCGTTTGGCCCTTAAATTTGCAGCAGTTCATACCGTTGCGGTACGTTTGCATCAGTCAAACACAACCAA
>JBBRUB010000565.1:0-3568 GCA_038248175.1 Cytophagales bacterium
ATTCGGGTTCATTTACAGTATGGCCGCTATCTATCGCTGAAAGAGTACCTCGAAAAGCGGAAACATTTGACGTAAGAATCTGTATTACAGCGTGTTAATACGCTTACGTGGCGAATTTACCCCAAATGTGTTAGCTACCCCTTCTGACTACCAGAATACGTTGTCCTGTACTTTTTGGGTATATGTCGCGATAGCATTATTTTTTTCTTTAGACGTACCCGACAACATCTGCGGCTACGAGCGGGAAGAGTTGCCCACCTACTGGCAGGATGAGACCTACGAGCGTACACAGGGTTGGTTGATTAGCTACGTAACCACCCCGAAATCAGGCAACCGGCAGGTAAATATCAAACCGTGCGCCCTTATTTAAGGCACCGGTAGCCGTGATGAGGCCGTTATGATTGGTAACGATTTTCTTCACAATCGCCAACCCAATGCCGGTGCCGGTGTATTGTTCTTTGCTGTGCAGACGCTGGAAGACCTCAAATATCTTTTCGCTGTATTTGGCATCAAAGCCTATACCATTGTCGGTGATGGTCAGGTGGCAGTAGCGTTTTTCGGGCAACAGCGTTCCATTCTTCAGTTTACCTCCTTTTATTGTTCGACTCGTTATCGTGATGTGAGGGGGTACGTCAGGATGGGAAAATTTAAGCGCGTTGCCAATCAGGTTGTGCAGGAGTTGGCGAAACTGAAACACAATGACGGGGACGGTGCCGAGTTCGGATGCGTCGATGGTGGCGCGTTTTTCGGCGATGGGTTCGCTTAGTTCGCTAACCACCTCCTGCACCAGCCCGCTCAGGTCGGTGGTCTCAACGGTTCGTTCTTCGGTGCTTAGCCGGGAGAAAGCAAGCAAATCATGAATCAGTTGCTGCATTCGTCCGGCGGCTTTTTGGATGCGCTGAAAATAATCCTTGCCGCTGTCGGTTAGGTTTTGAGCTTCTTTATCGAGGATGCGACTGGCCAGAGTTCGTATTTTGCGGAGCGGTTCCTGTAAATCGTGGCTCGACACATACGTGAAGGCCTCAAGCTCCTTGTTCATCTGTTGCAGGGCTTCGTTTTTTTCTCCCAGTATTTCGTTGGCTTCCTGTAGCTCGCGGGTTCGCTCGGCCACGGCTTGTTCCAGGGCTTCGTTTTGCGTTTTCTGCTCGTGAACTTCGGTACTGGTGCCACTCCACCGGGTTACCTGACCGTGTTCATTTTTTTGCGCGATACCCCGGCTGAGGTGCCACTTATACGCCCCGTCCCGATTCAGAAACCGGTGTTCCAGCTCAAATTCATCGCCCGTGCGAATCGAGTGCTGCCAGCGTCGTTTATTTTCAGCCAAATCGTTGGCGTGAATAATTTTTTCCCATCCCCAGTCTCGCAGTTCGTCGAACGAAAGCCCGGTGTAGGTAAACCAGACTTGATTAAAATAATCTACATTGCCGTTGGCATCGGCGGTCCATACTTTCTCCGGCATGGCATCGGCCATAAACTGAACGCGCTCCTGCGCCTGTCGTTCGGCCTGACGGGCTTTAGTGACCGCCGTTATATCCTCAATCGAGAGTAGAATTAATTTCTCGGCATTGGTTTCGCTTCGAATTTCACGGGCATTCAACAGCATGATCCGCTCCCCAATGCCTGGAAACGTATGTGTCATGTCGAAATCTGCAATCGTCGATTTTTCAGACAGTATTTTTCCGAGCAGCTTTCTCAGGTCAGCTACATCCCATTGGGCATTGCCCAGTTCATACAGCAAAACTCCTTCGGTTTCGAGTTCATTGACCTGGAAGGTTTTATAAAAAGCCGCGTTTGCCGTTTTGATCCGCAGGGTAGCATCCAGCACCAACAGTGGCCCCCGCATGGTCGCAATAATGGCTTCGGCATAATTGCGAGCCGCGGTTACCTGCTCATTCAACCCAATGATTTCCTGATTCACCACCGTCAGTTCTTCATTGGTGCTTTGCAGTTCTTCTTTGCCCGTTTCCAGTTCTTCGTTCAGGCTCTGCAATTCTTCGCTGCCGCTCAACAGCTCTTCATTGGCACTTTGCAGTTCTTCATTGACGGCTTCCTGATCCTGGGTAATGCCCCGCATATCGTCGCGGGTCTGATCCAGCTCCCGCTCCAACTGAACGATACGCAGGTCTTTATTATCTTTTTTTGTACTTTTTTTAGCTTCCTGCGGATCAATGACCGGCGGGGTGGAACCGCTCGACGTACCTGGGTGAAACAGGATCAGATAATGCGGCTCAACCGTGTTGGGCAGCGGCAGGGCTTCGATGGAAATGGTCTGCAAACTGCCATTGATCTGTAGCGGAATATTTTCTCTGATAATCGCGGCCTGCTCTTTTTTAGCTTTATGCAACAGGTTCCGCAGTTCAAACGCCAGCCCGTATTTGGCCAGTAGTAATACATTATGGGTGGGCTTGCCGGATGCCTGCTCTAAATAGGGCGTGGTGATGCCGCGAAAATGCACAATGTCATAGGCATGGTTAACAACTACACCGGCCGGCGTGTAGTAGCTAAGAATCAGCTCATCGGCTATTTTTTGAAAGTCCGTACTCAAAGTTTCGGTGGTGGGCATGGCCCGGTTGATGGGTAGCTCGCTTCGTTGAGCAGATACCGAAGTAAACTGGCCCGGCCCCTCTTTGCGGGTAAATAATTTACCGGTCTTAGTGGCAGGCGCGAAAAGGCCGGGCACGTTGCCGATGTCTTCTGATTTACCCAGCAGTAAAAAGCCGGTTGGGTTTAAGGCATAATGAAACATGGCAAATGCCTTTTTTTGCAGGTAGGGTTCCAGATAAATCAGCACGTTGCGGCAACTGATGAAATCGAGTTTACCAAAAGGCGGGTCTTTTAGAAAATTGTGCGCGGCAAAAACGCACATATCCCGGATGGGTTTATTGACCTGGTAGCTGCCATTGCTCCTGCTAAAGAATTCCTGCAGCCGTTGGGGCGATACCCCATCGATTTCATTTTTTGCGTAGATACCGGTGCGGGCTTTGGCAATGGCAGGATCGCTTAAATCGCTGGCAAAGAGTTGTACCCGTTCGGGGTTGTCGCCCAGCACTTCTTTCAGGCATATCGCAATGGAGTACGCTTCCTGGCCCGTGCTGCACCCCGCCACCCAAATCCTGATGGGTTCACCGACGGGTTTATTTTTCAGGATGAGTGGAAAAACCGTTTCACATAAATTATCGAATACGGGCTGGTCCCGAAAAAATGACGTGACGGGAATCAGCAGGTCCTGATATAAAGCATCCTGCTCTGATTTATGATCCCGTAAATAGGCGAGGTAGTCCGCAGGCTTCTCGTTTTTGCTAATTGCCATTCGGCGCAGGATTCGCCGGCGAATGGTGGTTTGTTTGTAATAGGTAAAATCGGTTCCCCTGCGAACGCGCAGCACCGACAGGATTTGTTTAAACACGTCCTTTTCCCGCTCCGCTACGGTGGGATCGTCCTCGCCGTTTTCATTCAGAATGCGGGTGACCTCGGCCAGTTTTTTGGGTATTTCTTCGGGCGGCAACACAAAGTCAACCACCCCCGCCTGTGCCGCACTTTTGGGCATTCCATCGTGGGCGGCAGAGGC
>JBBRUB010000566.1:0-3566 GCA_038248175.1 Cytophagales bacterium
ACCATCTAAACCCGCTAAACCAACCCCTTCAACGTCACTTCCCTTTGCCAGCGATACGCAGGACCTCATCTGTTTCTCTCATCTGCGCTGGAACTTCGTCTATCAGCGACCTCAGCATCTGCTCAGCCGGGCTACCGAAAGTTACCGGGTCTGGTTTCTTGAAGAACCAGTTTACCACGACGGAGAACCGAGACTGACCCAGTGCAAACAGGCCAGCCGGCTAACGGTCCTTGTTCCCCACCTGCCACACGGTACAGATCCCGATCAGGCCCGCCAGTTGCAGAAAGAACTGCTCGATACGTTCATGGTCAGCCAACAGATCAACAATTTTATTGCCTGGTACTATACACCAATGGCGTTGCTGTTCAGCGACCACCTGAAGCCGAAACTGACTGTATATGACTGCATGGATGAGTTGTCGGCGTTCTGGGGCGCCCCTCCGCAGTTGCTGGATCAGAAAAAAAAGCTAATGCAGCGTGCAGGCGTCGTTTTTACCGGTGGCTACAGCCTGTACGAGGCCAAACAACATCTCCATTCAAACATTTTTGCCTTCCCAAGCAGCATAGATTTTGCGCATTTTGCCACCGCCCGCCAACCCCAGCCCGAACCCGTTAACCAGCGTGTCAAAGCGGGTCCCCGCATTGGTTTCAGCGGAGTTATTGACGAGCGATTTGATTACCAGCTTCTGAACGAAGTGGCCAACCGGCGGCCTGACTGGCAGTTCATACTAATTGGCCCGATTGTCAAGATCAATCGAAACCTGCTGCCCAAAGGCGAAAACGTGCATTATCTGGGCATGAAAGCCTATACTGAATTGCCGCGCTATTTCAGCAACTGGAACGTAGCCATGATGCCCTTCGCGCTTAACGACTCGACCCGCTTTATCAGCCCAACCAAAACACCGGAGTATCTGGCGGCTGGCCTGCCGGTAGTGTCCACGCCCATCCGCGATGTGATGCGTACCTACGGTTCCGAAGACTTTGTACAGATTGTCAACTCACCCGATGCGTTTATTGAGGCCGTTGAACTGGCTATTGATAAAAAACACCCGCAAAACTGGCCCGACATCGACGCCTTCCTGAAAAAGAATTCCTGGAACAATACCTGGCACGAGATGCACCGGATTATGCAGGTATCAGTGAACAGTTATCAGTAGAGACACATGTATGCGTCTCTACGGGTGCGGCACCACCATGACAACGTCTTCTTTCTCGACAATGACCTGGCCTTCGGCTAAGCCTTTGGGCTTGCGAACGAATTTTTTAGGCGTCACCGTTACGGGACACAGGCTGTCGGTTCGGCGTTTGGAGTACCAGGCGGCCAGTTCGGCAGCCCGCTCGATGACACTTTTCGGAAACGTTTTGCCCGATTGGTATTTAATTACAACGTGCGATCCGGCTACGTCGCGGGCGTGTAGCCACAGGTCGTCTTTGTAGGTGAATTTCTTAGTGAGCAGGTCATTGTTTTTGGCGTTGCGGCCAATCAGAATCCGAAAGCCTTCGTGCATAATCTCTTTAAACAGTGGAGCCGCTGCACCATCAACCGGGGCGGCTTCGTGGCCGTGCAGGTTGTGCTGTTTTATATATCGGCGTAGTTCTTTCAGCGTTTTTACGTCGGCCAGTTCGCGGGTGTACTGGTCGATGCGCTGAATTTCGGCTTCGCGGTTGGTAACCTGGTCGGTCAGGTGCTGTTCTTCTATCTTCTCGTTTTTGGCTTTTCGGTAGAAGTTCTCGGCGTTTTTCTGCGGGTTCAGGTCGGGCTTTAGTTTGATCGTAATGGGCTGGTCGCGGTAGAGATCGTGCAGCGTAACCTGCCCCGGCGACGGCACCCCCGCACTGGTGGGTATATCGTGTAGGTTAGCCATCAGAATATGGCCCACTTCTTCGTGCGACGCGCCCTCGTCGCGGGCCATGAGCCGCTGCATATTGGCGTCGATAAGGGCAGCCGCCCGGCGTCGGCGTTTGTCGAGGAGCCGAAGCAAATCTGCCTTTTCGCGCTCAAATACACTCAGCCCGTTATAAGCTACGTAAAACCGATTGGCGGCTTCGATAGGGTCATCAAACTCCTGCACCGACTGCTCCGGGCTGTTCGTTTCCGGGGGCGGAACAAGCCACAGCGTTGGCTTATGGTCGATACGGGTCAGGTAGTAGCGCGGCTGTTCAAGCAACCGAAGCGTTTCCTGCACGGCGGGCCAGTCGTTAGTTTTCGGTGCCGCTTTGCCAAACGTCGGGAACACGTTCCTGATAGTGAACTCCGCTACCTGGTATGCCGGGTAGGATTGGTCGATGGGCCGGTCGAACTGGCTGAGCCGGAGTTGATTGTCGGTAGTTAGATTATGGTTGAACAAGTCAGTGACTTCATCCTGCCGGAAGGATAGTAGGTTGGGGCGGTTACCAAAGAACTTGAATACCAGCGTATAACCGTCAGCCAGTATGATTCCCAGACACCGCTCATTAAGAAACGACCGCACACCAAGCACCGCCCGGCCACTGCCCGTTTCTGTCTCGGTGATAGCTCCGAACAAATCCACACTATTTGTTCGGGCGCGATGAACGTCGGCGGGGAAATAAAGCCCCGAAAAATCGGGACGTAACGTAGCTTTGATGTAGAACGGCTTGTAGTAGTTGATTTTGCCTTTGGCCTCGGCAAATACCAGCACCACCTCATCGCGGTCCTGACTGAAGCATTCCATAAATGAAAGGCCCGTTAGCTGGTACGACAGGGCCGGAGCCAGTTGCCGAAGGAAATAGTAATTCGTGTGCATATCATTGTAAAGATACCAGATGACATACAAGACATACTGACGGAGTAGTCAATTCTCTGCTTACTCAAAAATTTGTTCGATAGCCTTTTAAACAATTTGATAAAATTACTTCTGGTCAACGGTACAAAAACATAAAAATAGTACTATTTCTACGTATATATGAGTATTTTTCATAGAACAGAGTTATTTTTAGTGATATTACTCTTTTTGATACGATAAAAATCAGTTAATATTGGTGCGTTTAACAATAATTAAAACCAACCAAACATCTATGAAAGCAATGTTCTACAGATTGCTGCCCGCCACACTGATGGTCGCAGTTATGCTGCTGTGGGGCCTGAGCGCGTCTGCTCAGGGCCGCAGAGTAACAGGCAAGATTACGGGTACAGACGGGCCTGTTCCCGGTGCCAATGTCGTGTTGAAAGGTACCCAAACCGGTACATCGACTGATGCCAACGGCGTTTTTGCCATTAACGTAACGGGCACTAATCCCGTACTGGTCATTTCGGCCATTGGCAACAAAACGCAGGAAATTACCGTTGGCAACCGCACAGCGGTGAACCTAACCCTCGAAGACGATGCTACGGCTCTGACCGAGGTAATCGTAACGGGCTACACCACCGAAAACAAGCGCGATAATACCGGTGCCGTTTCGACGGTGAAAGCCAAAGACCTGACCGTTATCCCATCGGGTAACGTAGAGCAGCAGTTGCAGGGCCGTGTGGCGGGTCTGACCGTTATCACAAACGGACAGCCTGGTACAAGAAGCCAGGTGCGCGTTCGCGGGTTTGGCGGCTTCGGC
>JBBRUB010000567.1:0-3557 GCA_038248175.1 Cytophagales bacterium
GTGAACGAGCGCGAATCGAGCGCGGCCAAAAAGTTACCACTGCGACTCTCCACCTCAAACGCCAGCTGGCAGGTGTCCATCACCACCATAGGACGCACATTGAGGTTGTGCGGGCTAATAGGCGTAACAATAAAGTTGTTGGTCTGAGGTAGTAACACCGGCCCGCCACAACTGAGCGAATAGCCCGTTGAGCCGGAAGGCGTCGAGACAATCAGCCCGTCGGCCCAGTATGAGTTTAGGAACTCGCCGTCGAGGTAGGCATGTACCGTAATCATTGACGATGTTTGGGTGCGGGTAATGGTGAAGTCGTTCAAGCCAAACGGCAGATGCCCGAAAATATCCTGGCTGGATCGGACGCTGACCAGCGTGCGCTCATCGAGGGTAAACTGCTCGCTGTACAGCGCGTCAATCATGAGCCGGATGGTGTTGGGAGCCACAGTAGCCAGGAACCCCAGCCGCCCAATGTTGATCCCCACAATAGGAATTTGCCGGTCGCCCACGTGGGTTACGGCGTCGAGCAGTGTGCCGTCGCCACCGAGGCTAAAGATAAAGTCAGCTTCGGCCACGCCTTCGTCAATCGAATACGTTTCGGTGCTATAGTGCGCCACACTGGCGGTATCCAGAAACTCGCGGTATTCCTGCGAGAGAATCACCTCGGCCTGCCGTTTGGCCAGTTCATCGAACATCGACTGAATGTACGGGCGGGCCTGTTCGGGAAAGTTTCGCCCGTGAATGGCAATTTTCATGGATTACGTATTCAGATAGCGAAGGAGAGAGTCGAGCCGGTCCTGGTCGATGCTTTCGACGGGGGTGTTGGCAAAGGCGGCTTCGATCTGGTAACCGAACCGTTCGAGCGTAGAGATAACCGCCGTGATGTTGCGCCGATTGAGCTTGAGCGTCAGCCGCGAGCGGTCGGGCATTCCGTAGGCCGCGCTGGAAAAATAACTGCTGATAATCTTGACATTGTTGGACTCGACCAGCCGACTGATTTCGGTGAGCGAATAGTCGCGTTCGTTGAGGTTCAGGATCAGGATGGCTCCGGCTTCCTGCACCCCAAGTTCCTGGGCAAACTGCCGAATAAGTTCATTGGCCGACACCGTACCAATGAATTCGCGGCCTTCGTTCAGCACCGCCACTACGTCCATCCGGTGCTGAATAATCAAACTCAGGATTTCGTACAGGTGCTGATTTTCAAAAACATAAACCTGCTCAAACAGTCGCATAACATTGATCAATGGCTGCGTATCGTCTGGTATGTCCATGAGCAGTTCTTCGGTCACTACGCCCCGGTATTCGCCCTGATCGGTCAAAACGAGCTGGCTAATATGGTGTTCCTGCATCCAGTCAAGGGCCTGCCCCACCGAGTCGGAGGATTTCAGGGCCGGAATCATGGGGTCGATAAGTTCGGTTGCCAGCATATAGATATTGATATCTCTGAAGCGTGTACGACAGAAAACTACGGATTTTTAGTCAGAGTTTCAAAAAAGCAGGCAGTAGCTCCATGATGCAGCATTCCAACCTCCCGGTCCAGTAGCAGTAAGGCTAAGAAAAGACCAGCTACAAAGGTTAGCGTTGCGGCTACTGGACGTGGACGTCCAGGCTACGCTGCTGCCAGCCGCTACCAACCGGATGTCGGGTCAGCCAGTTATCCAGCAGTTCGTTGAACCGGGCCGGACATTCCATCATGGGGGCGTGGCAGCAATGGTCAATGAAATGCAGTTCAGAATTTTTGATGAGCCGGTTAAATTCGTGACCTACGTTGGCGGGCGTAATGGTGTCGTTCAGTCCCCAAACCAGCAGCGTGGGTACCTGAATTTTATGGAGGTCTTTGCCTACGTTATTGCGCTGCGCCGACTTGGCAATACCCACAATGCTCATGCACTTGGGAATGCTGCTCGTGACCTCGAACACCTCATCGATGAGTTCTTTGGAAGCCACGTTGGGGTCGTAAAACGTGTAGGCTACGCGCTCGGCAATGTAGTCGTAGCTGCCGCGCTTGGGAAACGAGCCGCCCATACCGTTCTCAAACAGGCCCGAACTACCCGTCAGCACCAGCCGACAAACCTGTTCGGGATTACGAAAAGTGTATAAAATGGATAAGTGACCACCCAGCGAATTACCGAGCAGGGTCAGGTCGCGCAGGTTTTGCTGCGCTACAAACCGCTCCACGTAGGCCAGCAGCCCGTCCAGACTGGCCTGGCGGATGGGCATTTCGTAGATGGGCAGCATCGGAATAATGACCCGGTAGCGGCCCGAAAACGTCTGAATCACGTCGTCCCAGTTACTGAGCGCGCCAAATAGGCCATGCAACAGCAGCAGCACCTCGCCCTGCCCCTCATCCACGTAATGGAAACCTGCTTGTTCTTTAATCGTATAAGTCATGCGTCCTGTTTAAGTCAGTGGGTGGCCTGTTTGCTTTGTTATATCAAAGCCAGTTTCTGCAAAAATACTAATTTCCCAAAAAAAGAGAAAATAAAGATAACCTACCTGCTGACAATCAATTATTTAACATTGGAACATCTGCTTTTTATACTATTTCCAAAACCAAAATTATCCGGTAAATGGTTCTGTTTCTGCCAGTTGGCGAGCAGAACACGTATTTTTGAGGCTATAAACATTCGTGTCTGATTCTCTAAATGTCTTTTAATCCTTCCGTTCTGATTGTTGGAGCCGGCGTTGCTGGTCTTAGTTGTGCCGTTTATCTGAAACAGGCCGGTATCCATGCCCTCGTACTCGACGCTGCCGACGGCGTGGGCGGGCGCGTCCGTACCGACGTAGTGGATGGTTTTCGGCTTGATCGGGGGTTTCAGATTCTACTCACGGCCTACCCCGAAGCCCGTCAACTCCTCAACTACGGTGCCCTCGACCTGCGCCCCTTCCGGTCCGGTGCCCTCATCCGCCACGACGAACCCGGCAGTCAGGACGCCGGACTGCCGGGTCGCTGGCTCAAACTGCTCAACCCGCTGCACGAACCGCTGTCGGTGTTCCAAACACTAACCTCGCCGGTGGGTTCGCTGGCCGACAAGTTCCGTATTCTTGACCTCGTATTCCAAACGCAGCATAAAAGTATCAGTGAAATCTTTGCGCAGCAACCCACAACAACGCTGGAGTTGCTGCATGACATGGGCTTCTCGGAAACGATGATTACGCGTTTTTTCCGGCCTTTTTTCGGGGGCGTTTTCCTTGAAAATGCCCTGACTACGTCGAGTAATTTCTTCGAGTTTTGTTTTCGGATGTTTGTGGAGGGCGATGCCGCCGTACCGGCGCGGGGTATCGGAGCCATTGGCGACCAACTGGCCGCCCGACTCGCGACCGGCGTGGATTCGCCCGGACAAATCAGGCTTAACACGCTGGTTCGGCAAATCGACGGAACGACCGTCCGGCTCGCTTCGGGCGAGACGCTGACCGCGCCCGTCGTGGTCATGGCCGTTGATGCCGCCCAGGCCGCCCGGCTCACCAACCGCCCCGCTCCTGCCCCAACGGCATTTAACCACACCACCTGCACGTATTTTGCCGCCCCGCAGAGTCCCAACGCCGAAAAATTGCTGATGCTGAAC
>JBBRUB010000568.1:0-3534 GCA_038248175.1 Cytophagales bacterium
ACGTTTGTTTGCCCACTCAGGCCGCAGAGATTGGCGTAGCGCACGGGCATACTGTTGGCCAAGTGCAGTTCTGAGTGGTCTGGCAGCGTATCGAATAGCATCTGCACGGCCAGCCAGTCGGCCAGGGGCGCAGGGGTATTGGCAACTGGCCCTTTGAGGAGTTGAGCAACGCGCCGGGCTGCCTGCCCGTCGAGGGTTTGCCAGCGGTGTAAGAAAGCATGGGAATCGTCGTCATCGTCGCCCTGTAAAAAATGCTGGTAGTCCAGATCGGCAAACAGTTTTTCCAGAAAGGGCAGGGGCGAGGCTCCAATCAGTGTAGTCAGACTCTGAAACGAATCCTGGATGCGGGTGGGGGCCGGGTCGAGGTGCCAGTGCTGCCGGGCCGGGTAGTTTCGAAAGAAGGTTTTCAGGCTGCGGGTCAGAAACGAGTTACCCAGTGTAATAAGCAGGTCGGGCCGCAGTGATTCGGCAACGTCTTCGCCCAGGTTAGCCAGCCCAGTGTCGGTATGGGTAATAAACGACGTACCGGATAGGTTGCTGATGATCTCGCCCACAACGGGTACGCCGAATTCCTCGCTGAGTTTGGTCAGCAGAGAGATCAGCGCCGGGTTGTGTGGCATCTGCCCGACGGCAATCAGAATTTTTTCGCTGGTATCCCATTCATTCAGCAACCGGTGCCAGGTTTCGGCAGAAAGCGTTGGCTCTCCCGTCAGGTTCTCGATAACCCGTACCGATCCAAAGGTAAACGAATCGTCGGCAGTAGGGTAGAAGGGTTCGCGCAGGGGTACGTTAATATGTACCGGCCCGGTGGGTTGCTGCTGACTGAGCATGACGGCTTCGTTCACTGTTCGCTCAATAAACCAGCGGCTGTCGGCGTGGGCGTAGTCGGCGGGGAGGTCGTAGCTGCGTTTTACATGCGATCCAAATACGCCGGGCTGGTATATGGTTTGCCCATCCTGCTGATGCAGCCACTCGTGGGGGCGGTCGGCGGTGAGCAACAGCAGTGGTACCTGTTGAAAATACGCTTCTACTACCGCCGGAGCCAGGTTATACACCGCACTACCCGACGTACAGATAATGGCTACTGTGCGCTCTGTTTGCTGCGCTATACCCAGTGCCACGAACCCCGCCGAGCGTTCGTCGGCCCGGACGTGTACCCGCAGGTGTGGATGTCGGGCCACGGCCAGCGTTAGCGGAGCTGAACGCGAGCCCGGCGAGACGAGTACATCGGTAATACCTTTTCGGTAGAGTAGTTCAGCAATGTCAACGATAGGTTGTAGAACGGGCATTCCTTCTTTAATTATGAGTTATGAATTATAAACTATGACCGGGCCGGCGTACCAGTTGGCTTTCGCCAGTTCATTTGCGCCACCCAATTCATAACTCATAACTCACAATTTATAATTCATAATTCAGGATTGCGTTTCTTTGTTTAGAAACTTGTCAATGCGCCATGAATCTTGCTTTCGATAACGAAAAAGAAATCCAGCTCAAGTCCTTTATCGGGGCTTTGGTTATTAGTCTGCTGTTGCTGGCGGCTCTGTTTTTGATTAGCCTTACGCAGCCTGCTGCTCCCAATCCGCCCCCCATCGAGTTTATCGAGGTCAATTTTGGTACAATGGATCGGGGTAGCGGCAAAATTCAGACCTATAACAAACCGTCGGATTCACCGAATCCTGCTGACGTAAAACCGTCGGACGAACGCCCGAAGCGAGACGTCGCACCGTCCAAAGTTAACACGACACCCCGTTTGGAACGTACCCGCGCCACACCCACGCCAACCGTGGCTGATGCAAAACCCGCGAAGGCGCCTACCGAGAAACCTGATATTGTCAGCAAGGTAGCGAGTCCCGTTACGGTGGCCGAGCGGCCCGAACCTAAGCGCACGGCCCCGGCCAAACCGACACCGGCTGCCGAACGGCCTGCCCCACCGGTAGAAGCCAAAAAGGAAGCCCTGGTCAACAACGACGCGCTGTTTAAAAAATCGTCGGGTGGGGGTGGTTCCAATGGTACGGTCGGGAAAGCCTCTGGTACGGGTGGTAATAACAATGGCGACGACGCCAGCGGGGTAGGCGACAAGGGTAACCCGAATGGCAAGATCGACGCCAAAGAATTTTACGGTACGCCCGGTGGCTCAAAAACGGGCGTGGCTTTCGACGTATCGGGCTGGTCGATGGCGTCGCGCCCTAATGTAAATGACGATTCTGATGAAACGGGAAAGATTGTTTTTCTGATTACGGTCGATAGCAGTGGCGACATTATCAGCGTCAAAACTCGTCAGACTACCGTTAGCCCCGTCGTTGTCGATCAATACCGCAAGGCGGTGCAGCGGCTTAAACTCCGGCCCAAAGGCGGAGCCACGCCCCCCACCGCTACCGGAACCATCACCTTCATTATCACCTCCAAGTAAATGCATTTTTCGGAAGCAATCGATTACCTGTATAGTCGACTCCCCGTGTTTCACCGAATCGGCTCTAAGGCTCTCAAGCCTGGTTTGGATAACACCCTGCAACTCTGTGCCGAATTGGGTAATCCACAAACTAAATTCCGTAGTATCCACGTGGGTGGTACTAATGGAAAGGGAAGTACGGCGCATATGCTGGCAGCAGTGTATCAGTCGGCGGGATACCGGGTCGGGTTATATACTTCGCCCCATCTCAAATCATTTACCGAACGTATTCGAATTAACGGTCAGCCTATTTCCGAGGACGTCGTGGCGGAATTTGTAACCCGGCACCAGTCTTTGATCGAAACCATTGAACCATCATTTTTTGAAGTGAGCGTAGCGATGGCCTTCGATTACTTTGCTCAGGCAGCCGTCGATATTGCTATTGTTGAGGTGGGGCTGGGGGGACGGCTGGATTCGACCAACATAATTACGCCACTTATGTCGGTCATTACCAATATTGGCTACGATCATACCGAAATTCTGGGGGATACATTGCCCGCCATTGCCGCCGAAAAAGCCGGTATCATCAAGCCGGGCGTTCCTGTCGTTATCAGCGAAACACAGACTGAAACCACCCCGGTCTTTAGCAAAAAAGCCAGCGATGAACAGGCATCCATCCTGTTTGCCGATACGCGCTACACTGTACTAGACGACGGGCTGGCTAACGGGGTCCGGCAGGTAAGGGTCACGCGCGATGGTATGCCGCCTATTGCCCTCGATCTGGCCTTGGCTGGTACATACCAACTCCGAAATTTACCCGGCGTTCTAGCTACTGTCGATGGGCTACAGTCTTTGCTTCCCGTTGCCGAAGCAGACCTGCGGTATGGGCTACGTTCGGTTGTTTTGCTGACTGGATTGCTGGGTCGTTTCCAGCAACTTGTCGGCAGCCCGCTCGTCATTGTTGATACCGCCCATAATGAGCCGGGGTTGCAGGCTATGATGGAGACCGTAGCCTTGATGGACTATAGTCGGCTACATATTATAATAGGTGTTGTATCAGATAAATCCGCTGGTCCTTTGTTAGAGGCTCTGCCCAGCCAGGCCATCTATTACTTTTGCCAGGCCGACTCGCCCCGTGCTCTGCC
>JBBRUB010000569.1:0-3530 GCA_038248175.1 Cytophagales bacterium
ACCCATCGCAATGGATTTGGGTTCGAGCAACGAGCAGTATCCATTATTCACATGTTGCAGTACGCCATCGAGCACATGCGTGCGGAGTTTCTTGTGGTCGGGATCAAGAAGTTTGTGATAGACGACTCGGGCTAAAACACCTCACTCCTTTACTCCCTACCCCTAATTTTCACATAAAACCAAGCTCTAACTTGGCTACTTCCGACATGAGTTCGGTGGAGTAGGGGGGATCGAAGGTCAATTCGACGCTTACGTCGTTTACGCCTGCTACGGCCCTGACTTTCTCTTCAATTTCTGCCGGTATCTCACCCGCCGAGGGGCAGGACGGTGAGGTCAGCGTCATCAGGATATAGACGTTGTTGACCGGAAATATCTTGATGTCGTAGATAAGCCCCAGCTCATAGACGTCCACCGGGATTTCGGGGTCATACACGCCTTTGAGGGCCATCACAATCTGTTCTTTCAGTTCTGCTTCGTCGTTCATCTTTTTATGGTTGATGGCTCGTTCCCGAGTGTGTGCGTCCGGCGGCTTTCATGCGTTCGATCATCGAGGCCAGACCACCGGCCCGCAGCGAGGTAATGAGGTTACCCATGCCCACGCGCGGAATGAAGTACAGGTCGGCGTTGGCTACGTCTTCGGGTTTCTCGCCCGACAGCACCCGGAACAGCAACCCCACGAGACCCTTTGAGATTTGCGCCGTTGGTTCGCTGTCTCCGTAAAAGTACAGCCTATCGTCGTTTAGTTCGGCATCGACCCATACTTTCGACTGGCAACCCATAATCCGGTTGGCGTCGGTCTTGAGGTGTTCGTTCATCGGCGGCAGTTTTTTGCCGAGGTCGATGATATACTGCGTCTTGTCGAGCTGATCGTCGAAGAGGTCAAATTCTTCGATAATCTCGTCCTGTTTTTCGTTGATGGTCATGGGTTAAATTTTGCCTGGTTCGCTGGATTGATGCCGTATAGCTACAATCGTTATTTCCTGGCGGAGATAGATGTATAGCATCTGGTAATTGCCGATCAGTATCTCACGTAAATGAGTTAGATTTCTATCGGTGTACATCCGGCCCATCTCAGGAAAAGAAGCCATCAAATCAAGTTTCTTGGAGAGCCGTTCGGACCAGCTATCAGCATAAGCAGACGGATAGCGGGACAAGTAGTACAAAATATCCCGGAGGTCTTCCTTTGCTTCGTCTGTCCAGATTACCGGGATGCCTGCGTCCATTGCTTCATTTCGCGCATAACATCCTCATTCTTGTGGCCCTTTCCCTGACCTATTTCCTGCATAGCCCGCTCGTAACGATCAAGAATAATGAGCCGTTCAACAGCTTCGTCAAGCGTTAACTCCTGCGGAGCCGCCTGAAATGATTCAACGATCTTTGCTGTGCTTATCATGGTGAAAAAAAAGTTTAGAAGTTACGACATCATTTTCTGCACCCGGCGCAGACCTGCGATGAGCCGGTCCACTTCCTCGCGTGTGTTGTAAACGGCGAACGATGCCCGCGTGGTTCCGGCAATGCCGAAGCGTTGCATGAGCGGCTGCGTGCAGTGGTGGCCCGTGCGCACGGCAATGCCCTGCTGATCGAGAATGACGCCCGTGTCCTGGTGATGGATACCGTCCATAACCCACGATACGACGCCGATTTTGTCTTTTGCCTGACCGATAATCCGTAACCCGTCAAGTTCGCTAAGCTGTTCGGTGGCGTAGTGTAACAGGTCGGCTTCGTGGGCGGCAATGTTGTCTTTGCCCAAGTTGGCCATATAGTCCAGTGCAGATTTAACGGCCACTACGTCGGCAATGTTAGGCGTACCAGCTTCGAATTTGTAGGGAATGTCGTTATACGTAGTTTTCTCAAATGTTACCTCTTTTATCATTTCGCCACCTCCCCGGTATGGCGGCATGGCATCCAGTAACACTTTTTTGCCGTATAAAACGCCCAGGCCGGTGGGGCCGTAGAGCTTATGCGCCGAGAAGACGTAAAAATCTGCGTCGAGAGCCTGTACATCAATGTCGAGGTGCGAACTCGCCTGCGCGCCGTCTATGAGAACGACCGCGCCAAACTCGTGCGCTTTGTCGATTATCTGCTTAACCGGGTTTATGGTACCGAGCGAGTTGGACACGTGCACAACCGATACGAGTTTGGTCTTTTCGGAGAGTAGCTTTTCGTACTCGTCCAGCATCAGGTCTCCGTCGTCATCCACCGGAATGATCCGCAAAATACAGCCGCGCTCTTCGCACAGCATTTGCCAGGGTACGATGTTGGAATGGTGTTCCATGCCGGAGATAATAATCTCGTCGCCCTCGCCCAAAAACCGGCGTCCGTAGGTCTGCGCTACAAGGTTAATGCCGTCTGTAGTGCCGTAGGTGAAGACAATCTCCTGCCAGTGTTCGGCATTCATAAAGGCCTGTACCGCCCGGCGCGACGCTTCAAAAGCCGCCGTAGCCTGCTCGGCCAGGTGGTGAATACCCCGGTGAATATTGGCGTTGTAGCCTTCGTAATAGGCAGTCAGCGCGTTGATAACGGCCAGCGGTTTCTGATTAGTAGCCGCGTTGTCTAAATACACGAGGGGCCGACCGTTTATCTGCTGGTCGAGAACCGGAAAATCCTGTCTGATCTGCTGAATATCGAGAATCGTATCGGGGAGGGCTTGCATAACGGGTGCTGATTGGGTCATGCTTAGACAACAAACCAGGCCGGGGAAAGGTGCTTATGGCAAGCAGTCAATTGTATAGACAAACGGTCAATTATATTTTGCGATAGTACTACCATGACAAATGATAGTTGGCATTGTAGGGCGGTTACGATAAAATTAATGTTAAGAGTCACAAATAGGACCATTTAACAAATTCACCTGAAACATATTTGCTCATACACGACTGTTAACTCATTCTCAAGCTGTGAATTATGGGATCTCCCGCTACTCCCCCGCCATCGGGTTCCAACCCGCCTAACCCGCACATTTTCGCGCTGACCAAACGCGAATGGGCCGTTCTGGTACAGGTAGCCAATGATTTCAGCAATGCCGAAATTGCTGATCGGCTAAGTACCTCGGCCAAAAGCGTGGAAAATTACCGTAGCCGTATCGGCGAAAAACTTGACCTGCGCGGCTGTAAAGTGCTGGCCCGCTTTGCCCGCCGACACGCCACCGAACTCCGCTATTGGTATCAGCTCATCATTGGCGAGCCTGCCCCCCTCGACAATTAAATTATTGGAAGTCAGGTTACTGTCTGCAAAGTACTCTAAAAGTTGGGTGTTTACACGGCGATAATGAGGGGCTTTCACCCGATTTTTGAGGGGTTTTCTCTCTATTCCTGACCTGTCTGCCCGCCTACTTTTGATTCAAGAAAATCGCTAAGCAAATGTCGGCTATGCGAGAGCGGTTTTTGAGTTTCATTCACAGAAACAAACTATAAAATCGGGTAACTTACAAACGGGTGTGGCCTATAAATAGCTGTATATGAGAAAGCACTTTAGTAAAAGAATAGACGAATTACCCGTTGATGCATTGATAAAAGCCACGTTGAGTCAGG
>JBBRUB010000570.1:0-3527 GCA_038248175.1 Cytophagales bacterium
ATATGGCCGATGCCCTACAAATGTCGCAGGCAGGTTTACGGCAAAATCGAGCGCGACGAAACTGATATTTCGCTCTCGCGCTTACAGCAAATTGCGGGTGTGTTGCAGGTGGGGCTACTCGATATTTTAGGCTTTGACGAGAAGATGATGTTCATAGGTGCCATGACCAATCAGTCAACTGCCAATGGGTTGGTAGTACAGCAAAAAGACAATTTCGATGCCGAGCGGAAACTATACGATGATCAGATAAAGCAACTTAAAGACCAGATTGCCGATTTGAACAAACACTTGGAAAGAGCATTAACAAATTGATTGTTAATAGTTTACACGATTTCTTGCTTACGCATGACTGCTCTGCCGGGGCCGGATGTTCAGCGTTTGAAACAACTGCCGGTCGGCATCCTGTTCGGGGTTGGGCGTGGTGAGGAGTTTGTCGCCCGCAAAGATCGAGTTGGCCCCGGCCAGAAAGCACAACGCCTGCTCCTCAACGCTCATCTTCACCCGCCCCGCCGACAGCCGAACCATTGCTTCGGGCATGACAATCCGGGCGGTAGCAATCATCCGCACCATTTCCCAAACCGATACCCGTTCCTGATCGGCCAACGGCGTTCCCTCCACCGGAACCAGCGCATTTACCGGCACCGATTCGGGGTGTTGGGGCAGGGTTGCCAGTGTGTGCAGCATCCCGATTCGGTCATTTTCGGTTTCGCCCATGCCGATAATCCCGCCCGAACAAACCGAAATGCCAGCCCGGCGCACGTGTTCGAGCGTGCCGAGCCGGTCGCCATACGTGCGGGTCGTGATGATGTCGTTGTAGAACTCTTCGCTCGTGTCTAAGTTGTGATTGTAAGCGTAGAGGCCGGCGTTTTTGAGTTTCTCCGCCTGCGACTCGGTCAACATTCCCAACGTGCAGCACACCTCCAGGCCGAGCGCGTTTACGCCCTGCACCATCTGCAACACGCTATCGAAATCTCGGTTGTCGCGCACTTCGCGCCAGGCCGCGCCCATACAAAACCGACTGCTACCGGCAGCTTTGGCGCGTTCGGCAGCTTCGATTACCTCGCTCACATCCAGCAGTTTATGCGTCTTGACGTGGGTGTGGTACCGGGCCGCCTGCGGGCAATACGCGCAATCTTCGGGGCAACCGCCGGTCTTGACCGATAGCAACGTGCACACCTGAACCGTCTGCGGGTCGTGGTGCTGGCGGTGAACCGTTGCGGCCTGATAGATGAGGTCAAGAACCGGGCGGTTGAAAATTTCGGCGATTTCGGCACGGGTCCAGTCCGTGCGGATGGTTGTGGTGGCGTTGCGGGTTGGGCGGTCGAGGGTCATAACTGGCCGGTGAAAAATCCTGTGTTAATCGCCAAATGTAAGCACTTCGTTTTAATCCTACGTGCGTGATGCTGATCGGGTTTGCAAACCTGAACCGGCACAGATGCTTCGTCAGTCGGTAGCTAAACCGGCTTGGCCTGGCTGGATTGGGGTTTGATGGACTTTAAAATCAGAAGGCGGTACGCCAAACAGATTCTTAAAAAAGCGGCTGAAATGCGGTAACTCCTCAAAGCCTAATTCGTAGGTGATTTCTTTGGCCGATTTGTCGGTGTAGCGCAACAGGCGTTTGGCTTCCAGGCCAATCCGGTCGTGAATAATTTGCACGGGGCTTTCTATACCGTGCATGGCAAACACATTGGTCAGGGTTTTGGCAATAGCGGCAGCCGTTTACTTCGCTCACAATCAGGTTCACGGCTTCTTTCTCTTTGTTCGAAAGCGACGTTTTAGCTCCCTGAAACGCTAAATAGTTGGGCAAACCGTTTTCTGAATCACCGAAGGCGGCAAAAAGGTTTGGCACGAAACCGGCCATTTTTTGCAGACCATCAAATGCTTGCTGTGTTGCGGGCGACACCTGGTCGCGGGTTGGAATGCTGAACGTTGTCATATTGTTTCTTTGGTTGTTTTTTTGTCTTTATTGACAATACAAAGGTGGCAGGTGTGTCATGCTCCCGAAATAGACATAACACCCGTTCGTGTAACATGAGTCAATGCCATTCCTGCCCTAATGCTTTCAGCGTTTTGTCTTTCGCTTCGGTCAGTATCAGGCGGATCAGGACCAGCAGCATGGCACTGCTGGCGGCAAAAAACAGGAATACAAACCGGATGCCTGCCTGCTCCAGCAACCAGGGAAAAAACTGCCCGACCAGCGTGGCGGCCACCCACAGGGCAAGGGTGCATTAGGGCCAAGCCATGTGAATTATCACCGATTGATCCGCCGATAGACATTCTCCAGAATCAGGTCAATTACCGTTCTGCCAAACTGCTTGTCGGTCAGGATGCGGGACGAGATTTCCTGATTCTGCTCCATGCGGTCGATAAGTTTGTCGATGAAGGCATCGTGGAAACCATACCGGAAATTGTCCATCGTATTGTTCTGGGCCTGATGAATTAGCTTCTGGTCGTCCACCAATTCCTGCTCAATCTGGTCGAAGAATAGTTTGTCGGCCTCGGTGAAGTCGGCACTGAAACGGTCGTTCAGAACGCTGATGATGCTCGAAAGCGGGGCTTTTTCTTCTTTGTCGCGCTTCATGCCGGTTTCGCTGCTGCCCTGCAAACCATATTCGCCGAGGGCTTCCATCACGATGGCTTCGTTATCGGCAATTTTCTGCAAGCGGTAATATTCTAAAGCCACTTCGTCATTCAGCTTCAGGCGTTCGCTGATGTCCTGTTTGGGCAGTTTCAGAATCAGGTGCTTGCCATACACAAACAGCTTTTCCAGTGCAACATCCTGAAACGGGACAATCTGGCTGAGGAACGCGTAAAGCCGCAGCCATTGCGTCAGTTGACGCTTAAACTCGTCCTGCTCTTCTTCGGTCAGGGCTTTGTAGCGGTCAACGGCGGGCGTGATAAAGGCGTATAACCGGCCCTGATCGTTGGCTTTGCTGGCCGGGTCGAAAAACACCTTGCAGAACCCATCAATCTCCGATTGCCAGTACACCTGCCGACCGTCGAGCTTGTTTTTCAAGTCATAGAGCAGGTTGGGATCGGTCGGTTCGGCTACGGTGGTCAGTTCGTAATACGGCTGGAACGAGTCCAGAATCGTTTGGCGGTCGTTCGTAAAATCGAGCACAAACGTGTCTTCTTTGCCGGCATGGGTGCGGTTCAGCCGCGACAGGGTTTGCACGGCCAGCACGCCGTTCAGCTTTTTGTCTACGTACATGGTGTGCAGCAACGGCTGGTCAAAACCGGTCTGGTACTTGTTGGCCACCAGCAGCAGTTGATACTCTTCGGAGCCGAACTTTTCGGGTAATTCTTTCTCGCCAAATCCGTTTAGCTGCGGCTCCGTGACACCGTCCGGGAACAGATCGTCCACGACTTTGCCCGAAAATGCCACCAGTGCCCTAATGTCGCTGTAGCCCTTCTGCCGGATGTACTCCCTGAACGCCAGGTAGTACCGCAGCGCGTGCAACCGCGAGCTGGTCACGACCATCGCTTTGGCCCTCCCGCCGATTTTCCGGCTCACCACCTGCCGAAAA
>JBBRUB010000571.1:0-3526 GCA_038248175.1 Cytophagales bacterium
AAAAGGTATCGGGTCAGTTCCGCAGTGGTCAAGATACTTTTTGTGTGATTCGTTCAGTGATTGATACCCTCCTCAAGCGGCAGGTGGAGGTACTCCCATGTCTCAATCAAATCCTCAAACTACAGCCTGTGTAGTGACAAAATTTTTATCTGCCTAGTTTTGCCAAAGTTATTCTCGTAAAACACGCTCCCAATGGCTAACAAGACTCCCGTTTTTCATCCCCACGTAAAAGAAGGTCTCAAAACCCCGGCTTATTCGCCCGGCCTGATCTGCGACGGCTGGCTCTATATTTCCGGTCAGACGCCCATCCATTACCCCACCGGCGAGGTGATGCTGGGGACCATCGAAGAAGAAACCCGGCGTGTGATGAGCAACATTCAGGAAATTCTGGACGGCGCGGGCTGTACCTGGGACGATGTTGTGAAAACAACCGCCCACCTGGCTAATATCAATGATTTCGACGCCTACAACGCGGTATATGCCGGTTATTTCTCCGGCGTGTTGCCCGCCCGAACCACCGTACAGTCGGGACTGGCTAAAGGCATTAAGGTAGAAATAGACATGATTGCCCGCGTACCCCAATGAACTGGTACCACCTGGCCCGTACCGACGGCGTTGCGTCTCCCGCACTGCTGGTGTCGCCCCAGCACGTTGTGCAGAATATCCGTACCGCCATCGGGATTGCCGGTACGGTGCAGCGGCTGCGGCCCCACGTCAAAACGCATAAGATGCGGGCCGTTACAGACCTGCTGCTGGCCGAAGGTATCCGTCAGTTTAAATGCGCTACACTGTCCGAAGCCCGGATGCTGGCCGAAGCCGCCCCCGTAAACGCATCGTCAGACGAACCACCCCTGGACGTACTGCTGGCCTATCCGCTGGTTGGTCCGGCCATACAGCAACTGGCGCAGTTGCGGGCTGACTTCCCGGCGGTGCATTTCTCGTGCCTGATCGACGCCGAAGGCCCCGCCCGTCGGCTGTCCGACGCCTTCGCCGACGCGCCCCTCGACGTGTATATTGACCTCAACGTGGGTATGAATCGCACCGGCATCAACCCTGCCAACGCCCCCGCCCTGTATGCCAGCTGCCAGTCTATACCTGGTATCCGCGTCGTGGGGTTGCACGCCTATGATGGCCACGTGAGGGATACAGACCTGACCGTTCGGGCGCAGCGGGCCGACGAAACGTTTGCGCTGGCCGATGGAGTCAGAGGGAACATTGCCAATAGTGGCGGGGCGTTGCTGCTGCTCGTGATGGGCGGCACGCCGAGTTTTTCGATGCACGCCCGGCAGCCGTCGGTGGTACTCAGCCCCGGTACGTTCGTGTTCTGGGACGCGGGTTACGCCGATATGCTGCCCGATCTGCCGTTTACCATTGCCGCCGTGCTGCTGACGCGGGTTATCTCGGTTATTGATAACCAGACACTTTGCTTAGACCTCGGCCACAAATCGGTAGCCGCCGAAAACCCGCTGCCCCGCGCCATCTTTCCCGACCATCCCGACGCCCAACCCGTTGGTCAGAGCGAAGAACACCTGGTTATCCGGGTGGCCGACGCAACCCAGCACCAGCCCGGCGATGTCTGGTACGGCGTCCCCATCCACATCTGCCCGACGGTCAATCTGTATGACTCCGCTGTTGTCATCACGAACCACGAAGTAACTGACACCTGGGCCGTCACGGCGCGGGGACACTGATTTTCAATTAAAAAATGTTCATCATTGATGCCCACCTCGACCTGGCTATGAACGCCCTGGAATGGAACCGCGATTATCGCCAGCCGGTGGCCGCCATCCGGGCGTCGGAGCAGGGTATGACCGATAAAGTGGACCGGGGGAATAACGTAGTCGCGTTTCCTGAACTGCGCCGGGGGGGCGTGGGGCTGGTGGTAGCCACGCAGATTGGCCGCGTCAACACCAGCGAACTTCATCTGCCGGGCGCGGGATGGCGGTCGCCTGCGCAGGCGTGGGCCATGACGCAGGCACAGCGGGCGTGGTACGAAGCAATGTGCGCCGAAGGTGAGATGGTTCAGATAAACAGCCGCGCTACGCTCGATGCGCACGTAGCCCGCTGGCTGGACGATGCGGAACCGGCTGACCAAAAGCCGGTTGGCTACATCCTGAGCCTGGAAGGGGCCGACTCGCTGCCCGACGTGTCTTACGTGGAGCGGGCGTACCGGTACGGGTTGCGGGCCATTGGTCCGGCGCATTACAGCACGGGCCGCTACGCCCCCGGCACCGGCCTGACCGGACCGCTTACCCCGGCAGGGCGCGACCTGCTGCGCGAGATGGACCGACTGAATATGATCCTCGACGTGACGCACCTGACCGACGCTGGTTTTGATGAAGCCATAAACACGTACAAAGGGCCGGTTTGGGCGAGTCACCACAACTGCCGGATGCTGGTGTCTCATCAGCGGCAACTGAGCGACGAACAAATCCGGCGGCTCACCGAACGCGGAGCCGTCATTGGCGGCTGTCTGGATGCGTGGATGCTGAAACCCGGCCTGACGCAGGGCCAGAGCAACCCCGCCGACTTTGATATTACTCTCGATACGCTCGTAGATCACATCGACCACATATGCCAGCTTGCCGGTAACGCCCGGCACTGTATGATCGGCTCCGACCTCGACGGCGCGTTCGGTCACGAACAAACCCCCACCGATCTCGACACGATTGCAGACCTGCCCAGAATCAGTGAGTTACTGTCAAAACGGGGCTATTCAGATGCAGACGTGACCGGTATTTTTCACGCCAATGCGCTGCGGTTTCTCAGAAATGCACTGCCGTGAGGAGGATAGTTTACAGGTATATTCATCCTGTTCCAGGGGGCAGAGCAATAATTGCTTCTGAACACAGGGATGTGTAATGTCAGCGGGATGCGGCTTTTAGGCCGACAATTGATAGTATGAGGGTCGAAAGGAAAAAGATTCTCCAAAAGGTAGCCGGCTCTTTGAACACGAAAACTCCTATTAATACAGTCCCAACTGCTCCAATTCCGGTCCATACGGCGTAGGCGGTTCCAATGGGAAGTGTTTGGGTGGCTTTGACCAACAACAGCATACTGATGGCTAACGCAGCTAAAAAATCACCGTACCACCAGTACATTCCTCCGCCTGTCGTTTCTTTCGCCTTACCCAGACAGAAGGCAAATGTCACCTCAAACAGTCCGGCAATAATTAAGATGATCCAGTTCATTTTTTGCTTCGGTATGAGGAATTTCAACAGGTTTAACGCAAAATTCGTCACTTCTTTACCCGCACGTATCGCTCGGTGTTGATGCGGTTGATGCCCGCGCTTTCGATCTTCTCAAGGCCCGTTTGGGTGAGCGTGTCGTTTCTGATCGTTACGGTAAACACGAAGTCGTTGCCCTCCCACTGCCGGTCGCTGCAATAGGCGAGGTGTTCGGTGTACAGTGAGTCGGTGAGGTCGTAGCGACCCCCGCCGGATGAATACACTGCCGAATCTTTGCCTTTGGTGAGGTCGTGCAGCAAGAAGGCGAAATGGGTGTCGTTGATGATCTTGATGAAGGG
>JBBRUB010000572.1:0-3521 GCA_038248175.1 Cytophagales bacterium
CATCGACCGGCGGATCATGTCTTCGTTGTCCTCACCGTCGGAGGTTTCGTCGGTTTTGGCGGCTTCTTCCAGCGAACTGGCGGCCAGCACTTCTTTCATCTTGCGCGAGGCCTCGCCCCCCTGCGAGCTGTGGGCCTCGTCTACGATGAGGGCGTACCGGCGGGCGGCAATTTTGGCCAGCGAATCGGCTTTGTCTAATTTCTGGTCGTTGGCGGCCCGGTCAATGGAGTCGAGGATAAAGGGGAATTTTTGCAGCGTGGTGATCACAATGCCGCTGCCGGTCAGCAGGGCATCGCGGAGCTGGCTTGTGTCTTTGTCGATCTTTTGCACCACGCCCGTCCGATGCTCAAACTGGTAAATGGTGTTCTGCAACTGCTGATCCAGCACCTTGCGGTCGGTGATGACGATGATGGTATCGAACACGCGCTCGTTGGCTAAGTTGTGCAGGCTGAACAGCCGGTAGGCCAGCCACGCAATGGAATTGCTTTTGCCCGACCCGGCCGAGTGCTGAATGAGGTAGTTGCTGCCCGCGCCCTTGCCCCGCGCATTGGTGGCCAGCTTGCGAACGGCATCCAACTGGTGATAGCGCGGAAAAACGATGCGTTCACGCTTGTGGGTTTTGCCGGTGGCTTTGTCTTCGATGGTGTCGGTCTGGATGTGCAAAAACCGACTCACAATGTCCATCCAGCTATCGCGCTGCCAGACGGTCTCCCAGAGATAAGCGGTTTTGTAGCCGCCGGGATTGGGCGGATTGCCTGCCGCCTGATTGTTGCCCAGATTGAACGGCAAAAAACGGGTTTTGGCCCCTTCCAGCCTGGTGGTCATGTAAACCTCGTCGGAGTCGAGGGCGAAGTGAACGAGGGCGCGGCTTTTGCCCTGAAACAACAGCTCTTTGGGGTCGCGGTCCTGCCTGAACTGCCGCCGGGCGTGGTCGGCACTTTGGCCGGTAAACTGATTTTTGAGTTCTGCCGTGGCAACGGGTAATCCGTTTACCGACAGGACCAAATCGAGCGAGTTGTTGTTGGCGGTGCTGTAGTGCAACTGGCGGGTTATGTGCAGTTGGTTTTTTTCGTAGAGGACAGTGGTACCGGGGTTGAGGCTGCTTTCGGGTTTGGGGTAGCTCATCCGAAAGGTCACGCCGTAATCGGTGAAGCCGTTTCGCAGTATGTCGAGGGTGCCGCGCAGTTCCAGCTCTTTGCCGAGCCGTTGCAGCACTTTGGTGTCGATGGCGGGGCCGTGGGTTTTGGCCAGTTTTTGCCATTGTTTGGGCTGGGTATCCTGAAGAAAAGCCAGCACGTAATCCGGGAAGATAGCCAGCAATTTATCGTATGCCTGATCCTGCCCGGCCAGCCAGCCGCCAGTGGTTGTCAGGCTCTCGACAAGGGCGGTTTCAAAGGTTTTTTCGGTCGTGATAGACATGAGGTTGTGGTGAATTACTCTTTAATTACTCGTAAAGTTCTTTTAAATTACTCTTAAATAGGAGCAAATCAATTCTCTGAAAATCAACATATTATCTCAAAGCGTGGATAAAAAAACGGATAAAACACGGATATATTTCTTTTATTTTATCCGTTTTATCCAACTAACTCCCAGTCGGCATAACCTACACTGCGAATCAGGCCAACCGTGCGCAGAGCTGCCAATAGATTTTTCACTTTGTTCCTTTTCTGGCTGTCACTGAGAACATCCGGCAACTTATCCCAAAGCAATTTTTCTAATTTCTTCCGGGATGCTTTTTTGAACGTCTTCAAATATTCTAAAATCATCTTTTTGTAATGCTCATCGTCAAACGCCCGGTTGCGTATGTATTCCGCTTCCTGCCCCGTTTTGTTAGCCACCAGCATCGAGATGTGGTAATTCGGTTTTCGCCCCTCAAGTAAGCCCTGCTGACGCAGAAAACGAGCTTGCTCATCGGTTAGGGAATGGCCCTTCTGAACGCGGTCGAGCAACATAACCGTTTGTAACGCGAGGGGCCGGTCGCGGAGGAGTTGGGTGTAATTCTGGTCCAGAATTTTGCCCTCTATCATCACCTTAACCGTTTTTTCTTCCGACAAATCGTACTCGGGCAACGGAAAGAAACGATCCCGCTGTTTGTTGAACATCTTCAGAATGCCGCTGCCAATGGTGTCGATCATGCCCAGGCTAACCATAGCATCGACCATGAATGGATTCCGGTAATAATCGGGTGGGCCATCGCGCTCAATCACGCGCTCGACCGTAATGGGAATGAAGCTACCCCCGTTTGTGTACAACAACCGGTCTGGAAATTCGACCAGACCAATCCGACGGCCCAGCGAGTAATCCTGATGTGCCAGGCAGTTGTGCAGCGCTTCCCGAATAACGTAGCTGTCGTACGTATCCAGCTCTGCCGGAAACAGGGTTCCGCTGGGTAGGTAGCGATACCGCAGGTTGCGGATTTTGGCCAGAATCCGGTCCACTTCCAGCAAAAAGGGCGGGTGGAAGTGTTCATAATCCAGCGAACTCGATACGTGCCTTGCCCGACAGATTGGCTTCGTTGCTCAATGCCGAAAAGTATTCGCCCAGTTTGGTAAGGTCGAAGCTGGTTTTTGCTTCTTTGAACTCAACCACTTCGGTTTCTGCCGGTAAGCTGAGTAGCTGGTTTAGGATATGGCGGAGTTCGTCGGGGGTCATGGCTGGTTTGGATTAGATTACGCATACTTTTCCCGTGACCACCTCGCTGATGAGGGCGGTGCGGTACTCCTGCATCAACACAATTTCCCGCTCGATGCGGCTGATTGTATGGTCGATTTTGGTGGTTTGGGTGTCGAGAAAAGCGACGATTTCTGTTTGTTCTGAGAAAGGCGGAAACAGCAACTCAAAATTGGCAATTGCCACTGGTGAAATATTAGGCTGTTGACCAGTATTATCAATACTGTTTTCAAAAAGAGTGAAGAAGTGCTGAGAATGTGTAACGTAGTACGAAAACATTTCACTCACACTCTCGGAAACCCTGAGTATAGCGTTTCTCTGGTTCAAAAGAACTTGCTCATTATCATCAAAAAAGGCGCGAGCGGATTTTATTCCAGATGAGATTATAGGACGAGTCAAAGCAAAGAGAATGTCTCCATTGAATACTTTGAAGCGCTCGTAGCTGGAAGCGTAATCATCAGGTATATATTCGGTTTCTGTCCAATCAATGTAATCGTGTTGAATGTTCGAAATCTTCAGTATGCGAACGTTTCCTTCTTTACAGAATTTATTACTGTCAAAAGCGGCTCCACTTATGATTGTTGACACATATTTCAACTTCTTCACCTCCCAATGCGCCGGAACCTCTCCCAGCCACTCAGTGCCGGAGGGTTTCATGGGTACATTGGGCTGGATGCCTTTGGTGACGGCTTCGTTGATGAGGGCGGTTTTCTCTTCGCGCAGCAAGGTAATCAGTCGGCGTTTGCGGTTGATGAGCGTATCGAGTTGGGCCGTTTTTTCGTCGAGGTAGTGGGCAATGGCGGTTTGTTCGGCAAGGGGGGGAAGGGTGGCATAAGCTTCAGTGAAAGCAG